>DULF01000137.1 GCA_012840535.1 Clostridiaceae bacterium | reverse complement strand
TTATAATTGTCATTGCATTTACAGGACTTGGCAATTTTGCGATACCGGATTTTAACCTTGCTTTTGGTGCAAGATTAATGCGTGTTTTATACATTGCTTTAGGCGGAGCTCTGGGCTTTTTTGGGATTTCACTCGGGATGTTGATTTCGTTGGCGTTCCTTGTAAATCAAAAATCTTTTGGTGTATCGCTGCTTTCCACTGTTGCTCCCAAGACAAGAAAAAGCAATGATTTGTTCGTGCGTCTTCCAATATGGAAACATGAAATGAGGCCGGATAATGTTAACCCTGTGGATGTCAGAAGACAGCCGCCTGTTTCAAGGCAATGGATTAAAGAGAAACCTGCAAGTGCCGGATATGAAGTAAAAAGGAAATCAGGGGAAGGGGATCAAAATGGACAGCAATGAAGGAAAATTCAGCGTGTTTGAGACGGTGTGTTTTATTGTCACAATTATCATATCCAAATTGTTTTTTACAGATATCAGCAGGCTGGTCAGGGAAACGGGTACGGCTGCGTGGCAAAGCACTTTTATTTCATGCATTGTATCCTTGTTCTTTTTTTATATCGTTTTATTTTTAATGAAAAAGTTTCCGGGACAACATGTATATGAAATATATGAATCGGTTTTAGGGAAGCCAATAGCCGTTATTCTCGGATTGTTGTTTTTTTCATATGCCATATTCTATGCAGGTACTAATTTAAGAGAATTTGCCGAGATAATGAAAGCCTACAGCTTTCCATTCACACCCCTGTACCTTACTATTACCTGTGTGCTGATTGTAACTGCCATTTTTAATTATTTCGGGATTGAATGTATGGTTCGTGTTTCTGTAATATTCTTTGTTCCAATAGCTATAGGTGTGGTTTTAATATTAGCGCTTGCCGCTCCCACTTATGACGCATATCTGTTAAGGCCCTTCTGGGGTTACGGAATGACAAATACTGTTTTTACCGGTATTTTGCGAAGTTCAGCTTATTCAGAGATACTTGCCCTGACAGTGATTATTAAATCTCTGCAAGGATTTAAAAACTTTAAAAAAGCAGGCTTTTTGAGTCTGGCTTTGTCGGGAATTGTACTTATGATTTCCATGATGCTTTATATCATGTCATTTGGGTATACTTTAGGACAGGAGAAGTTATCGGCATTTTTTGAATTATCAAGAATTATATATATAAGCAGGTTTTTTCAAAGGGTTGAGTCTGTTTTCCTTTTTATATGGGTCATTTCCTCAGTTATTACTGTAGCTGCTGCGGTTTATATAGCTTTAAGCACATATTGCAAGGTATTCAGGCTGAAGAACCACAGGCCATTAATATATCCTGTCGAATTTCTTGTATTTACAGTAGCCATATTGCCGGATAATGTAATGCAGTTAATGGATATAAATATACAGATCACCAGAAAATACAGCTTATTTTTGCTGTACCTGGTACCGGTGCTCGTTCTGATAATATCGGCAGTTTTTAAAAAGAAAGGAGGGAGTGTAAGTGGGAAAGATGCTTAAGCTGGCAGCCTGTTTGCTGGTTGTATGTATTTTACTGTCAGGATGCTTTGACGCAAGAGAAATTGATGATGAAGTGTACGCCATCTCCATAGGTATTGATAAAGGGACAAAAAACACGATCCGCCTTACAATTCAGTACGCAACTTATGCGGGAGGAGGACAGCAAAGTGGCAGCAGCGGTATGGAAAATCCCAACATGCAAGGAGACAGCATTGTCCAAACAATAGAATGTCCAAGCGTCCTTGAGGGTATTGACATGTTTGGAATGGCCATATCAAGGAGGATATCCCTTATGCATGCCAAAATGGTGGTGTTCTCAGAGGAATTTGCAAAAGAAGGTGTCGGCATTTATCTAGCCCCTATAGAACGGTATAGGGAGACAAGGGGTTCCATGGCTGTGGTAGTAACCAGAGGCAGTGCAGAAGAATTTATAAAAGAAGTAAAATCAAATATAGGAGGGACAATCTCAAAAGCGGTTGAATTAATGTTTCTTCAGGCGAAATATAACAACTATTTTCCTTATATTCAGTTTAATGAGTTTTATAAAAATATAATATCTTCTTATCAGCAACCCATTGCTATCTATGGAGATATAAACGATTTCAAGAATAAGACGGATGAGAAGTCGCAGGATGTTCCTATGTCAATCATGAAGGGCTATTTACCGGGCGAGATCCCCCGAAGAGGTGTTACAAAAATAGAGTATGCAGGAGTTGCAGTGTTTAACGGAGATAAAATGGAAGGAGCGCTTGATTTTTACGAGTGCACTTATTATCTGATACTCATAGGAAAATTCAAGACCGGGGCAATTACTTTTAAAGATCCAAATGCGCCTGAAAATGTGATTGTTCTTGATATAAGAAGCGAAAAAAAACCAAAGATTAAAGCATATTTTCAAGATGGAAAACCTGTTATTGACATAAATCTTAAAATAGAATCCGATATTGAATCCATCCAGAGCAGAATTAATTATGAAGAAGAAGATTTGCACAGAGAATTAACCGATTATGCAAAAAAGATATTGACTGATAACATGTATAAGTTAATCGAGAAAGTTCAAAAGGAATTAGGGAGCGATATTTTTGGTTTTGGCCGTTATATGGCCGGCAATTTCAAGACTATTCAGGAATGGGAGGAATATAACTGGTTTTCACATTTCCCGGAAGCCCAAGTAAACCTTGAACTTGATTTACATATCAGGAGAAGTGGCATGATGACCGGATCTTCACCAATATGGACAAGAGACGGCAGGGAAGAAAGCTGATAAATGAAGGAGGAGACCGGTTGTTATATATTGTTGCGGTATTTTTGCTGGCTACAGGATATTACTCATTTACTTACGGCATTAGCGTATGGAAAAATGAGAACAACAAATTAGGTGGAATTTTTGTTGTTTTACTGTCGTTGGTTGGTACATTGTTTCCTTTGATTGTATTATTCATAAGGAAATAAAAGGAGTTACACATTACGCCAAAGGATTATATTCAATTTCCCGGGTTTCTGTTATATAATTAGAAATTGGAAAAACCATAGAGTAAATAAAAAAGGAGTTGAGATAAATGTCTTTCCTGGAAATTGCCAGAAAAAGGTATTCTGTCAGAGATTTTAAGGATATCCCTGTAGAAAAGGAAAAAATACTTCAAGTGCTTGAGGCAGCAAGAATTGCGCCATCTGCGGTTAATTACCAACCATGGCACTTTATTGTAATTACCGATGAAACTATGAAAAACAAGGTTGCAGAAGCATACGCAAGGGACTGGTTTAAGAAAGCGCCTGTTATAATTGTTGCCTGTGGGGACCACTCGAAATCGTGGAAGAGAAAAGACGGCAAGGACCATTGTGATATTGATGTGGCAATTGCGGTGGATCATATTACCCTTGCTGCCGCGGATTTGGGACTTGGCACATGCTGGGTCTGTGCCTTTGATGCGGATAAGTGCCATGAAACATTGGGATTGCCTGACAATTTGGAGGTTGTTGCATTAATACCGATGGGCTACCCGGCATCTGACAGAGGAGTAAAAGAAAAGAACAGGAAAAGCATTGAAGATATTGTAACCTGGAAATAAGTGAACAGGGCAAATAGTTGACAAAAAAATATTTATGCGATAATTTATATTTATGCTATAAATTAGAATAAGTATTCAAAAATAAGGGGAAATCGATTATGAAAACAATTATGAAAAAAAGTATTGCTTTAATTGTTCTTGTTGCCATAGTTGCTCTTGCTTTTGCAGGGTGCGGTTCAAACAAGGAGGGCAAACAGGCTGATTCTTCCAATACGGGGAATAAGAAAGTTAAAGTTATCAACATTCCTTTGACGCAGGAGGAATATGCTTTCGGCGTAGACAAAAACCAGCCGGAACTTCTTGAAAAAGTAAACGAATTCGTAGCCAAAATTAAAGAAGATGGAACATTTGACAAAATACTTAACAACTACTTTGGCGACGGGGAGCCTAAAGCAGTTACATCCGCTGAACTTGATCTCAGCAAAGACCAGCTTGTCGTTGCTACGAATGCAGAATTTCCGCCTTTTGAATATATGATGGGCGACAAGTATTACGGCGTTGACATGGAAATTGCAGAGCTTCTTGCCGAGTACCTCGGGAAAGAACTTGTCATCAGTAATATGAGTTTTGATGCCGTTTGCCTCTCAGTAGGTGAAGGCAAGGCTGACATAGCAATGGCTGGGCTTACAATAACAGAAGACAGAAAAGCATATGTAACATTCTCAGACAAATATTATGATGCTGCTCAGATGCTTATTGTAAAAGCAGATGATAAAACATTTGACAATTGCAAGACTGCAGAAGATGTAGAGGCTATTCTTAAAGGGTTTGGCAATGATGTGAAAATTGGCGTGCAAGGTGGCACAACCGGCCAGTTCTATGTTGAGGGAGACCCGGATTGGGGATTTGAAGGTTTTAATGTTCAATGCGTAACTTATAAGGCAGGTTCTCTTGCTGTCCAGGATATGCTTAACGGCAATATTAACTACGTTATTATAGACGAAGCTCCTGCCCAACGTATAGTAGAGGCTATCAACGAACTTAATTAAACGAATAAATATATCAACAATACCCCGTAATTTAAGCTTGCGGGGTATTGTTGGTAAAAGGGAGATATTATGGGAAATTTTGGCAAAAAGATACTGAAATTCTGGGAAATCTTCTATAAATACAACGGTTACAATAGAGTTGTGACCGGGCTGAAAAATACGCTGTATATTGCTACTGTCGGACTTGCAATTGGAATAGTAATCGGTACATTAATAGCAATAATCGAGGTATTTCCAAAATATAAAAGGCTGCCCAGGATACTGGACGGTATTTGCCGTTTTTATGTTGGGTTGTTCAGAGGTACACCGATTGTTGTTCAGCTTCTGGTAGCATATTATGTAGTTCTCCCTTTGTTAGGCATAAATATTCCTGCAGTTAATGTGTGCGTTCTTGTATTTGGCCTGAACAGCGGTGCCTACGTTTCGGAAATTATGAGAAGCGGCATCATGTCTGTAGACCCCGGCCAGATGGAGGCAGGCCGCGCTCTTGGGTTGAGCTACAGAGTTACAATGCTGAAAATAGTTGTACCTCAGGCTGTTAAAAACATACTTCCCACCCTTGGGAATGAGTTTATTGCATTGATCAAGGAAACATCGGTAGTCAGCTTTGTAGGTGCCGCAGACCTGTATGTTGCATTCAGCTATATTGGTTCAAACAGTTATGAATTTATGGTTCCGTACCTTGTTATGGCACTCATTTATATTGCACTGGTTATGATAATTGCAACTCTCGTAAGGGCATTGGAAAGGAGCCTCAGAAAAAGTGATAGAAGTAATTGATTTAAGAAAGAATTACGGCAATCTTGAAGTGTTAAAAGGTATAACGACAACTATCAAGGAAGGCGAAAAGGTCGCTATCATAGGGCCATCGGGGAGTGGGAAAAGCACTTTTTTGCGTTGCCTTAACTGCATGGAAGATCCTACAAGCGGAGCTATTGTGTTTGAAGGTGTTAATATTGCCGATATGAAAGTTGATATTAATATTCATCGCCGCCGCATGGGGATGGTTTTTCAACAGTTCAACCTGTTTAACAATAAGACCGTTATCGATAATATAATGCTTGCGCCTGTGCTTATAGGGATACAGGACCTCCGTAAAAAGAAGCTCAAGAATTTTTTTATAAGAATCAGGAATTTATTTGCAAAAAATAAGAAACCTCTCTATGAAATTAATACTACCCCTGCCAAAATAAAAGCGGAAGCAAGGGAAAATGCCCTTCGCCTGTTGAAAAGAATCGGGCTTGAAGACAAGGCTGATGTTTATCCTTCAACACTTTCAGGAGGGCAGAAACAAAGAATAGCAATAATACGTGCGCTTGCGATGAATCCGAAAGTAATTCTGTTTGATGAGCCCACCTCATCCCTTGACCCTGAGATGGTAGGTGAGGTTCTTGAACTTATTAAGCAGCTTGCTGATGAAGGCATGACAATGGTCATTGTGACCCATGAAATGGGATTTGCGAGGAATGTTGCCACAAGAGTTTTATTTATGGACGAAGGCAAAATTTTGGAGGAAAACACGCCTGAGGAAATTTTCTCAAACCCTCAGCATCCCAGAACTAAAGAGTTTTTATCAAAAGTATTAATAGTTCGATGATGGGAAATTTTTAGGT
>DULF01000240.1 GCA_012840535.1 Clostridiaceae bacterium | reverse complement strand
TCTGTGATGATGGATATTGATAAAACAGGCAAGGTTGTAGATTATGAAATTTTCCCGAGCGTAATAAATGTTAATGAGAGAATGACGTACACAAATGTATATAAGATACTGGAAGAGAATGATGAAGATTTAATCAAGAGATATGATTACCTGGTGGACGATTTTAAAACAATGAAAGAGCTTGCGCTTATTCTCAGAAAGAAAAGGATGTCAAGAGGTTCTATAGATTTTGACTTTCCTGAAGCAAAAGTCACAGTGGATGAGAATGGCAAGCCTATAGAAATTAAGAAATATGAACTGACAATTGCCAACAAGATAATTGAAGAATTCATGCTGATATGCAATGAGACAGTGGCTGAACATTTCTTTTGGGCAAATGTGCCTTTTGTTTACAGAATACACGAGGAACCTGACACTGAAAAAATGGAAGCTTTCAGTGAGTTTGTGCATAACCTTGGATATAGTGTAAAAGGTATAAATAAAATACATCCAAGAGCACTGCAAGACTTGCTGGAGAAGGTAAAAGGTTCGAAGGTTGAAAGAATAATCAGCACTGTTATGTTGCGGTCGCTTCAAAAAGCTAAATACAGCAGTCAGCATTATGGGCATTTTGGACTGGCTGCGAAATTCTACTGCCATTTTACATCACCAATAAGGAGATATCCTGATTTGATAATACACAGGATAATGAAGGAATACCTTGAGGGTAAGCTTGACAGTGCCAGGGAAGAATACTTGAACAGGGCCCTTCCTGATATTGCAAGGCAATGTTCTGAAAGGGAAAGAGCTGCCGATGACGCTGAAAGAGAAACGGAAAATCTGAAAAAAGTTGAATACATGAAGGAACATGAAGGCGAAATTTTCAGGGGGGTCATCTCAAATGTTACATCCTTCGGTATGTTTGTAGAACTGGATAACACAGTTGAAGGCCTTGTCAGAGTAAGCAGCATGGAGGATGATTTTTATATATTCAATGAAAAGCAATATTGCTTGGTTGGGGAAAGAACAAGGAAAACATATCGTATTGGCGATATTGTAACTGTTCAGCTGGTCAGGGCTGATATTCCGACTAGGGAAATAGAATTTTTAATTGTTGATGACGAATTTGAAGAAGATGATTATGAAGAAGAAAATGACATGATTGAAGTTAAGAAGAAGCGTTCCAGAAAGAAAAAAGCCGATGAAAAAATTCTTAAAAGAATAGCCAAGAAGAAAGCCAAAACAACGGCACGGCGTAAAAAGTAGAGTCTTTTTGAATGTAACCGCGGATAATTATTTTAAGCAAAATGCCCTGTAAGGAATAGAACTTACAGGGCTTAATTTAGCTTCAGCTAATGCTTTTAATGTAAATTAACTTTGATGCAAATCAAATTTATACTATGAACGATTTAATTTCTTCAATGAATTTTTCACAATCATCAGAGTGAACGTCAACTTTTATGGGTTTGCTTAAGTCAAGGCTGAATATTCCCATAATTGATTTACCATCAACGACATAACGCCCGGAAGTCAAATCAACATCAAAATCATATTTGTTAACAATATTTACAAAGTCCTTAACATCAGTGATGGATCTTAATGCAATATTAAACGTTTTCATAATAAATCCTCCTTTTTTAAAAAATGTATCAAGACACAAATGCAATTTTATCTTATCCCGTATGCAGTAACAAGTCAATTGTGATATTGTTAAAATTTTGTTATTAAATTATAATAAAGTGTACAATATCATTCTGCTCTTACTGCAACTTAAGTTTGTCTTTTGCACAAGCTTTTGATTACTATTATATATATACCAACACAGGGTACATATATAACAAGATTATGTACAAAAATACTAAAAGGCGCAGCTTTTAAACAAAAGATTTAGGGAGAGGGGCAATGAAAAAAGTAGCTTTTTATACATTGGGTTGCAAGGTTAACCAGTATGAAACTGAAGCAATTACTGAGCTGTTTGAAAAAGCAGGTTATGAAGTAGTTGATTTTGGGGATGTGGCAGATGTTTATATAATTAATACATGTACTGTAACCGGAGAAAGTGCCAGAAAGTCCAGGCAGATGATAAGAAGGGCAAAGGCAATTAATGAGGACTCTGTTGTTGTCGTGGCAGGATGCTACGCGCAAACAGAAGCTGAAGAGGTGGCAAAAATACCAGGGGTAAACCTTGTCATCGGCACAAAAGACCGTGGTAGAATTGTTGAATATGTTCAGGAGATCATGGATGGCAGGGAGAGTATAAACGCAGTCGATAATATTATGAGGGAAAGGCAGTTCGAAGAACTCAAGGTAGGGAACTTTAAGGAGCATACAAGGGCTTTTGTAAAAATACAGGATGGTTGCACCCAATTTTGTTCGTACTGCATAATTCCTTATGCCAGAGGACCTGTTAGAAGCAGGGCTCCCGGGGATATAGTAGAGGAAATTCAAAAAATAGCAGAAAAAGGGTTTAAAGAAGTTGTCCTAACCGGCATACATATTGCGTCGTATGGAAAGGACTTGGGAAATATTTCCTTGCTGGATATTGTAAATAAAGTACATGAGATAGATGGCATAGAAAGAATACGGCTGGGATCGTTAGAGCCCACAGTAGTTACCGTGGATTTTGTAAAAAACATAAGCGGCCTTAAGAAACTATGCCCTCATTACCATATATCGCTTCAAAGCGGATGCGATGAAACTCTTAAAAGGATGAACAGGAAATACACTACAAGCCAGTATGAAACCGCAGTGAACTTACTGAGAGAAAACATAGATGACGTAGCAATAACAACTGATGTGATGGTAGGATTTCCGGGGGAGACAGAAGAAGAGTTTCGGCAAACGTATGAATTTCTTAAAAAAATAGAGTTTATGCGCATGCATGTTTTTAAGTTTTCACCCCGCAAGGGAACGCCTGCTTACTCTTTTAAGAACCAGGTAACGGCCAAAGAAAAGGAAAAACGAAGCAAGATGGTTATAGCGCTTTCAATGGAAAATACAATTAAATTTAACAAAAGGTTTATAGGAAGGGTTGCTCCGGTGCTGTTCGAGCAAGAGGTTCCGTCAATGCCGGGATATTATGAAGGCTTAACTCCAAATTACATAAGAGTTCTGTGTAAAGGGGATAATAGATTGAAAGGTGAAATACGGTTGGTTTCCATGAATGAAACCAGGGAAGACTTTGTATTGGGAGAAATTATTTAATATTAATACAAATTGTTCCATCAATATATATTGCATAAATTATTCCGATATATTAATATATATATAAATATATATAGAATGACTATTATCCGTGTTATAAACGGGAGAGTGATTAGTTTTGGTTGATAACAACAACACCATGATGTTTAAAGTAGAAAAGGATAAGGTTAATGAAGTACGGGACATACTAAATTCAGTGTACCAGGCGTTGAATGAAAAAGGATACAATCCCATAAACCAGATTGTAGGTTATATTCTGTCAGGAGACCCTACATATATCACAAACCATAATAATGCAAGGAGTATTATAAGAAGGCTTGAAAGGGATGAAATACTCGAAGAGATTGTAAGATACTATCTTGAGGAAAGGTGACAGGATAACATTAAACCCCGGCTTAACGGGGTTTTTATTTGTGAGGTGTTTATGGAGTACGTAGAATTGGGCAGCACAGGAATAAGGGTTTCCAGGCTTTGCTTTGGAGGATTGATAATAGGTCCGCTTCAGTCAAATTTGCCTGTTGAACAGGGAGCAGAAGTAATTGTTAAAGCCTTAGAAATGGGTGTGAATTTTATTGATACTGCGGAACTCTATGGCACATATCCGCATATCAGGGAAGCAATTAAGAGATTTGGGAAAAAGCCGGTAATTGCAACAAAATCTTACGCCTATACTGCTGAAGGGGCAAAGGACAGCCTGGAAAAAGCAAGGAAGGAATTGGATGTAGACGTAATTGATTTATTTCTTCTTCATGAGCAGGAGAGCCGGTTGACTTTAAGAGGACACAGGGAAGCGCTGGAATATTACTTGGAGGCAAAAGCAAAAGGTATAGTCAGAGCAGTCGGGGTATCAACCCACAATATAGAAGTAGTGGATGCATGTGCCGATATGCCTGAGGTTGATGTAATACATCCTATAGTTAATATAAAAGGCATCGGCATAGGTGACGGCACAATAGATGAAATGTTATCTGCAGTGAAAAAGGCCTATGACCGTGGAAAGGGCATATATGCCATGAAACCGTTGGGGGGTGGCAACCTCCTTAAATTTTTTAATGAGTGCATCAAATTTGTGCTTGACATTCCTTACATACATTCAATCGCAATTGGTATGCAGAGTGTTGAAGAGGTTATAATGAATGTGTCTATATTTAATGGACAAGAAGTGCCTGAAGAGATTAAAAGCACTTTGAAAAACAGAAGAAAGAAGCTTCACATTGATTTTTGGTGTGAGGGATGTGGCAAATGTGTTGAAAGATGTGGACAGGATGCGCTTGGGATAGAAAACGGAAAAGCATATGTAAACCAGGACAAGTGTGTCCTTTGTGGATATTGTGGGAGCGCGTGCCCGCAATTTGCAATTAAAATCTGTTAAAGGAGCGAGCAGGGAAGCGGGCAGGAATTGGTTTATTTTAGGAAATACATTGCCTGCGTTGAAAACGTATGCGTATAATGGGTATAGATTATGGAGATAGTAGAATTGGTATAGCGATAAGCGATCCTTTTGGTTGGACCGCTCAAGCGGTAGAAACAATAAATGTGAAAAAAGGATTTATGAAAGCAATAGATAGAATAATTGAGCTTTTAAACATCTATAAGGCAGAGAAGATTGTTGTAGGTTTTCCAAGGAATATGAATGGGACTATTGGACCTCGTGGGGAAAAAACACAGGAGTTTATTGATTTTCTTGCAAATAAAGTGGATGCTGAGATTATAAAGTGGGATGAGAGGTTGTCAAGTGTTGCAGCAAACAGAATAATGCATGAAGTTGACATGAAAACTTCAAAGAAAAAAGGTGTGGTAGACCAGATTGCTGCGTGCTATATCTTGCAAGGGTATCTGGACAGCATAAAAAATTGATGTAATAGTCCCACATTTAACCGGTGTATTGCAGCTTTGCTGCGGCATTATATAATTTAAACAAAAAGGAGGCATTAAAATGTCAGAGGAAAGAGACAACATAATTGTTTTGGTGGATGAAGACGGTGAGGAAACGGAATTTGAGCTGATTGACAGTTTTGAGTTTAATGGCAATGAATATGTCGTACTTCTGCCGGCGGTTAGCTATGAAGAAGATTATGATGAAGAGGAAGAAGTTGTAATACTAAGAGTTGAACGCAATGAAAACGATGAAGAATCCTTTGTCAACATTGAGGATGATGATGAACTCGATTCCGTATTTGAGGAATTTAAATCAAGAATGGAAGATGAGTATGATTTTTATGATGAGCAATAAAAATAAGGGCTATAATAGTCAATTACTTTGACTATTATAGCCTTTAATTTCCATGTAAAGGGAGGGCAAAATGAAGGGGGACATTCCTGCTTTTT
>DULF01000136.1 GCA_012840535.1 Clostridiaceae bacterium | reverse complement strand
TTGTCGGTGATAAATACCACAATAACGGTGAAGCGAAGACTTACGTCATATGCAGGCCCGAGAAGAAAGAGGAAATGAAGGTTGCTAATGTATTGAAGGATAGTCTTAGTAAGAGTAAAGGGTATGGGTATGTTATTTACAATGATGTAGAGGATTTAATTACTTCATCCTTGTATTTAAGCGAAGAAAGATTTTTTGAAAATAATTATGAAAAACATATAGGTTTCTCAATTAATTTAAAGGATAATTACCCTATTACTTATACTATAAACGTATTTCAGGCTAACAAAACAAAGGAACTTCATAATGATATTGCCATAGAAGTATTGAAGGCCATTTTTGATAATGAATCGCAAAAAGCAATATCAGAATTTAATAAACGCCTTGAAGCTGCAATAAAAGGGGAAGAAGTAAAAGAAGAATGGATAACAATAAATGGAAAGCCTGTAAGGTTTGGTGCTACAGGATATGATTGTTTTATGATTTCTGTGTGGAAATATAAGCCAGAAGTACAATAAACTGAACTTTTATTAAAGGGGGTATGGTTATATCAGTATGAATTTACCTGTTAAAAAGCTTATGCATATCAAAAATATATTATCATATACACTTATTACTTCTTTGGTTTTAACTTTCTTTTGCCCTGTTGATGTTCATGCATCCGGCTGTTCATCGTATGATAGTTGTATTGTAAAACAGGAGTTCTACCAGGAACAGAAAGGCGGAGGGGAGGACCCTTCTTTTACGGCTATTAAGGACCAACTTCCTCCTGGTACGCCTTACAGAAATAAAAATAATCTTCCTTTTAACTACAAGCTGTGGCACGACAAGGGTATTGTTGTATACGGTAATTATTCAAGCGTACCTAATAATGACTTTGTGCCTGCTACGCAATATTATGAGAGCGGAGTAAGAAAGGTTGTCCAAAATTCAGGATATTACAAGGATAGTATCGGGCGTAAGGGTGAGTACCGGTTCCATGGATATGATGTAAATGGTAATAAATACACCAACGTTAATTTTGTAGATGATTTAAACTCAGGAGAAAGCCTTGCAAACAAGTATTGGTTATATCAACCCTGGGATAACCCTTTGACGCCAGAAAAGACAAGACCAAAAGAAATAGGAGAATATAATTGGGCTGCTATAGAGAATAAGGATATTGATACACAAAAGTGGATAAATGCAACATTAGCTGGTTGGGATATAAGAAATAATAGGGGGCCTGACGGTAAGATCAATACTGCACCATCTAACCAAGCATATCACTATGTTTACGTTATGTCCACGCCAACGTCAACACTTCCTGGGGAGGGCAGGATGTGGCATAGGTGGAGTAATGACAGCACGACTTATTACCAGACGTTTTCTATTCCGGCGGTTAAAAAGAATAAGAACAATGTTGAAGTAACAATAGAGCTTTTAACGCCTGAGTTAGAGCTTAAATTTCCGGAAAATGCACCGGATGACATGAATAATACAAAGAAAAAGTTAAATTTTAAGGTAACTGCTACTCTTAAGGACGAAAGCTTTCATGATAACAACGTTAAAAGAGTTACAAATTATACAAGGTTTGATGTGGACCATTGGGTTATTAATCTGAAAGGTGTTAATAATGAACAAATAAAGATGATCGGACAAATAAGCTGGAAGGATAACAAGGCCTGGGCTGAATTTGAAAAAGAGTTAACTATTGCTAAAATCAAGGACCTCAATAAAAAATATACTGTTACTGCTGACGCTTATGCAGTTTATGTTGACGGGGAAGAAAGTTTCCCAGGCAGTAATATTCGTGCCGTTGATTTTGAAGGTAGATTATTTGTTCCACCTAAAAAAGAGGAACCACATTCAGAACCACCGCCGGTTATAGTTGACCCAAAACCCAATATACCTCATCCGTGGTTTGACATTGTAAAGTACCCTGCATCAGACAATACCGATATGTCAACAGTGGCAACAAGGGAGGTATATATCAACGGGCAGAAGGTTGATGATGACCTTTTTTTCAGCGGAAATTATGTATTTGGAGACGGTAATCACGGCCTTAAAAGGATTGATATATATTATACAAGTTTAGACGGTTACCCTGCGGAAGTGACCAGGTGGGTGTATATATACCCTACAAAACCCAGGGCGCAGTTCAGTTTCAGCGGCACATACAAGCAGAACAGGAAAATGACCCTGACAGAAACTTCAAACAGCGCAAATGACGAATTTGTAATAAGCCATTACCCAATAAACAAGTATGAATGGACTTTCAAAACCATAGAGGGGGATGAAAGCTCGCTTAAGATGAGGGATATAAGCCAGGTATATAAGGAGCTTATGTACAAAGAGCCTGGCACATATCAGGTAGAGCTTGTCGTAACCAATACACTGGGGAGGCGTTCAGACCCCTACATACTTACTTTTCAGATTCTTGAGGATACGCCGCCGGCAGTTATATGTAATTTAAACTATAACGTTGTTTCAAGAGGCGAAACAATCAGCGCTTATGCCTATGAAGCAGTAAGTACAGACGTTGATACTATTGCAAGCAACAGGGTTGAAATTTACTATGACAGTGATAATGACGATGAGTGCGAGGAACTTATTGCAACCTTTGACAGTATAACTGAATTCCCGGCATTTACACCTACAGAGCTTGGTAATTATAAGATTGTTAATACAGTCAAGGAGGAATTCGGCGAGGATACCCTGGAAGAATTTATTAC
>DULF01000135.1 GCA_012840535.1 Clostridiaceae bacterium | reverse complement strand
CTTAAAAAGGCTGAAGACATTGAGACTGAAATCGTTGAGATGGAGATCATGCCTGACCATGTGCATCTTTTTGTAAAATCCGACCCCAGAAACAGTCCTCATTTTATCGTTCAGCAGTTTAAAGGGTATACCTCGCTCATTGTAGTAAGCTTATAGTTCTCTATGGCATACAGCCAGCTTCCTTCTTTTGTGTCTGTTATGAGCGTATAAACCATATCGTTTCTCCCATTCTCAGCGAGAGCAGGCAAAAGGCACATTGTTCCAAGAAAACCTGTCGTATTTCTTCCGTCCTCCTTAATTTTTGCAACCAGACTATCGAGCACCTTTTGTTTATATTCCTGTGGAACAATGTCAAAAAATAAAGCGTGGGCATTGGCACTTTGCGAATTGTTATCATAATAACAAGTATCTCCGGCACATCTGAAATATTTTTTGTTTATACTGTCTTTTATTCTTGAGGACAGTTTCGAGTATTTTTCAGCATTTATTGCATCACCAATTACATCAGCAATTTTGGAAAGCAGAAACGTGCTTCTGAAATAGTATACTGAAGCTATATAGCAACTGGATGCCGGATCATTTGCAAGCCAGTCGCCGGCAGATATATGTCCTTTAATAAACATGTACTCTTCATTGCAAATGTTTGATAAGAAATCCACATAATTCTTCATCATTGCATAGTACTTTTTAAGAAAGTCCAAATCACCGTAGTAGGTATAGACATCCCATGGTATGAGTATGCATGCAGTAGGCCAGATAACATCAATAAAAGTTACCGTTGTCAGAGGAAGTTCAACGGGAATCCATCCAAACCCCTTTTGACAGTCAACCATGTCATTAAACCACTTTTCATAAACTTTAACCATATCGAAGTTAATACATTCCGCTTCCGATACTGCAAAAGCGTCAGCAGTCCAGCCCCGTCTTTCACGTCCCGGGCAGTCGGTCGGTATATTCACAATGTTTGAAAGAAGGCTCATTACAGAGCATTTCTGAAGCATATTCAATGTTTCATCCGAGCACTCGAAATATGAACCATCGCAAACATCACTATGTACAAAGCACGCTTCAATGCTGTCATCTTTAAGGCATCCCGGGTAACCCTCTACTTCTACATATCTGAAACCTGTGTACATAAATAAAGGTTGATAGAATTCTCTGCCTTTCCCTTTTAATGTATACTTCGTGTAATAAGCGGTTTTTTCGTTAGTTGCATGAGTTGAGATATCCAATGTACCGTCAGGGTTTATATTTTCAGCATATCTTATAGTTATTTCAGTGCCTTCGGGTCCTTCTGCAAAAAATCTTACAAATCCTGACATATTTTGGCCAAAGTCAACCAGATAGATGTTACTCTCTCTGAATAATATCCGTTGAGGTTTAATAATTTCACAAACTTTGCATCCTACCAACTGTGCGTTTATAAATAGCGGTTCTGACCTAAACCCATCCAGCTTTACCGGAGACCATAGAGTATCGTTAAACCCAGGCGAATCCCAACCTTCATTTTCCAACCTAGCATTGTATTCCTCAGCACGTCCTCTCCTAAAATCCATATCATAGCCTATAAATGTTATCGGACCTTTGTCAGTATGCTTCCATGTTCCGTCACTTTCCACCCTTTTAACCATACCGTTGGAATATTTTATAACCAGGATTACACTAACTTTTTTTACATATATCATTGCCAGTACATTTTTTCCGTCATTGAGCATGTCTTTCACATCATAGGCACGGTAGAGCGCTCGAAAATCTTCAGTCGGACCCGGAGTTAAGACGTCATCCCCGACTTTTTTGCCATTTAAACGCAATTGAAATGAATTGACCTTGTCACCAAGTGCAGCAACATATACAATCGCATCAGATACTTTACCGCTCATGTCTAAATTAAATTCTTTTCTTGCATAGTTAACTTTATAATCAGCATGAAACCATTCGGCATTCCAGTCATGCACGCTGAAAAAACCGGTCACAAACGAGCTAATGTCACTCCACGCTGAAGCTTTTCCATTATCATCCCATATCATAACCCTCCACCAGTACCTTGTAGCGGTAGAAAGTCCTTTACCTGCAAAACGTATGTATGCTTGCTGGTCTGACATGACTTTTTCAGAATCCCATATATCACCCTCTCCGGCACTTGCCGCTTCATATGTTGAAGAAACAATGATTCTCCACGCAGTTTGTTTTACATTTCTTCTTGAAGCTTTCAACTCCCAACTGAATCTTGGATGTGGCGTATCAATACCTATAGGTTCAGTAACATATTCACACTTCAAATTGCAAGGAACTATACTACTTTCGATGGCATTACAAAACTCTATAACCAACATTAACCCTCCCGGATAACATAAATTCCATTTGTTTTATATATAAAACCGACGAGTATTAAGCCTAAATTACCCTTTGGCCAGTCTTGTACGCAATGCCGCTAATTACGAAATGCTTCATTTTTATTATCAGTTAGAATTATAAACACAATAGTAAGGCGATTCTACATTAGTCTTTTTACCTTTTGTTTTATATTTACTTGTCTGTCACATGTATTATGTAACTTATTATTATCTCTGACAGTTAAGCAGGCATTCTTTCCTAATAGCTTTTAACCATTTCCATGACAATTTGTTCCCATTTAAAAATGTTTTGAGGCTTTCTGCAACAGGTACTTATATCTTTAAGCACAATGTCACAAGAACAGTTATTTCTTTTACAGGCATCCAGAATAGTTCCAATTTCTTTCTTTAAATTATCCTCATCTAAGTTGTATACTGCAACTGCAGACGGATTTGGTTTTGCAGATAAAACATATTTTGTGTTGATAGCTTCAGCAGCAATATTTACGTCAGCCCAAGGTGTAACGGAAATTTTGCGCAAATTCGGTATTTTTTCAACAATATCAATTTTTTTGTCCAGTGGTTCACAACAACCATAGTACACTAATCCGCATTGTCCAACCGTTTTCTTCATATATTGAATGTCGAATTCTTCGTGCATTTCTTTGGAAACTGATGCGAAAATTTGAGCAACGCCTCTGCCCCAAACATCTTTTCTTGTGAGTCTGACCCCGTCGAAATTCTTGCTGGGCAAGTCACTGGTATGTATGGGAGTGCAGTGCAAGCTGTAAGGATCGTTATCAAATAAATTTAATTTCTCATATTGTTCCAGGTATGAAATATGGATATCTGTTAATTTTTGAGCTATTTTATGCATAAACTCAGGACGGTCTGCCAAATCAATCAACAAGTTTGTTACACCTCTTAACATTGATACAATGTCCCATATACCCACAAAAAAATATTCAATCCCCGAAAGTTTTACCGGCAATATATCACCGATTATTTCTCCGACCAAATTAAACCGCCTCAATGTTTCATCTTCATCATAGGTAATGACAGGATTGCCCAATTTTTCCAAATCACTTTCGGTTTGCAATACGTCATTATACTTGTGTGATACAATAGGATTATCTTTATCAATGGCTATAATCTCTTCTTCTACGGAAATACCGATTCCTGTTGAGTGTATTACTTTTTTAACCGGAATATACGGAGGTACAATCATATCAGCAGGAAAATATTTATACTTAAATATATTAGTACGCAGATACCATTCAATTGTGCGTAAGTATTCATCGGAACACTGTAATGTCAATTCATTATCAATATTCATCTCATGCCATGGAAGCTCATCAATTAAAACTACAGGCCTGATTTGTTTCAAGTCATTTACAGCCTTGTGGAGTTTTATATTTTCTTTGTTTTTTTCACTGTTCGCAATTTCATAGTATTCGCTGGCTAACTTCCTTAAAACCACTGAATCGTTTAACATAAGTATTTTATCTCCCTTTCACCTTGCTTTAGTTACTATTGTCAGGTGTTCCTTGTAATTTGCTGCCCTATTAATTCCCTTTGCTTTTCTAAATTAGAAAATGCCTCTCTCCATTTCATTTGTCACTTAAACTATATAGACAGGAGAGAGAGGCCATTCTTCATAAGATTCTTTACTTTTTGCTTTTTATTTACTTTATTTTATTGCATTGAAAATTACACTTTGGTACAGGGCTGACAAATCAAATACTGCCTAATTTGCCGTCAAGTCCAACGCCGCGGGGGTTTCTCTCAATATTTTCTTCATGTATATTGCCCTCCATCTTGTATATCCTGTAAGGAGGAAGAAGTATCGGTACATTTGCCGGACGGTTGTAATCCTGGTTAATATCCAGAGCTGCTCCATGCTTTGTAGCTCCAATTAAACCGGCAGGTATTTTATATGTTCTGCCAACCTTCATCATAGCATCATCCCTGATATCAGTTTTTGATATCCATACGGAAAACTCATCCCCTGTCGAACGAATCTCAATCCTTCTCTTAAGTCCGCTGATATGGTCAACAGGTACTGTATCTATGATACGTAATTTGTCAGGACTCCGTCCCACAAAGCCAATCAGCATTGTGCTTATTATACTTAAATACCATGCTCCTATGCCAAAATCATCGTCCTCAGGATTTACGTGAATCAGAGGCGTACCCTCGTAAGGCCTGACACCGCACCAAACCACGGAGGCTGCAAAATTGCTTTTGAAATCGGGACCAAATTCTCTGTAAAATGCGGCTCTTGCACCCGAACAATAATTCTGGCATATTAATCCCCTGTCAGGATTAATTGTTACGGGAACACCATTTACGAGCTTGAACTGATCCCACCATTTTGGGTTTTCATAATATGCGTCAATCCACCCGTTGCCAAGTTCACCGTCTTCACGTTCCCACATTTCAATAAACTCTTTAGTCATGTATATAACCTCCTTTATTTAATTTTTCAATTTTAGCGGTCAGATTAATTTCATTTCGGATAATAAGCTTCTTACTGCTTCAATCTCTTCATTTGTTGGATAATCAAGAGGCGGTCTTGAGGGTCCGACTTTTATGCCGCTGGTCATTTCCACGGCAACTCGGAGAATAGGAATAGGATGAATACGGCCATTGATACTGTATATTTTGCCAAGTTTAAATACATCCTGAAAAACTGCAAATGCCTCTTCATTTCTGCCTTCTTCAAAATACTTGAACACTTGTTTAACCTTATCGCCAAGCACTAAAGATCCTCCGCTGACGATACCGTCAGCGCCGCAGGCCATAGTCGGCAATAACATGGCATCATCGCCGTTGTATATAAGGAATTCTTTATTATGAGGAAATACAGCATTACGGTAATCTATAATCTGTACAGGATTAATCGAGGATTGGTCCTTAATGCCAATAAAACGCTTGCTGACAGCAGCTAATCTGCCGACAGTCTCCGGATTAATATTTATTCCTGTAAATGTAGGAATATTATAAAGCAAAATATCAGCAGTTGTGTTATTGAGTATCTCTATGTAGTGATCGTAAATTCCTTGTTGAGTTGGCTTGCAATAATAAGGAGCAACGATCATAACAGTATCAATTCCGGCTTCTTCCGCTGCTTTGGTAAGTGTGATGGTTTCACGGGTTGAAGCTGCACCTGTGCCGGCAATAATCGGGACTCTGCCATTCACCGCTTTTACAGCCGTCCTGAAAATCTGAATACGCTCGTCAGTTGTAAGCGTATTGAACTCTCCGGTAGTACCAGTTACAACAACGGTGTCTAAAAAGTCCTTTTCTATTGCGTAGTTGATAAGTTTGCACAGCGTATCATAATCAACATCTCCATTTTTGTCAAAAGGTGTGATGAATGGCAAAAGTACCCTGCCAAATTTACTTTTTTTCATGACTGACCTCCTTTATTTGAAATGTTATTCGCTGAGATCTATAGCAGCTATTGCTTGCCGGATAGTTCCGCTACCTTAAATAATTATAGATTCGGAGGTCTTACAATTCTACATTAACATTTTTACCTTTTGTCTTTTATTTACCTATTCTGTGAATACCATTCGTTTACTTCCTTTGTAATCCGGTCTCCTCCAAGCATCTTCCAGTTTCGTACAAATTCATCGAAACTGTCAAGGGATTGATCACCCATAATAATTCGTGTAAAGACTTCATTTTGCATGTCATCCAGTACTCCCATTTTTTCTGCCATCGTTTCTGTGGGTGCTCCTATAAACTTATCCAGAAGCAGTTCCCCGTTGCTCTTTATCTCAGTTAATAGCTTGTATGCTCCATCAGGTGAAAACAATTTGGCAACACCCCATTCTTCCCTGATTCCTTTCATGTATCTTAAGACAGAATCGTACTGCCCCAAATTTTCCGAATTCATTTCTGAAGTATCTCCTGTTTGAAGAGCTATTTTAATAAGTTCATAGCTTCGCATGTTTTTCCCTGACGGATATGTTGTAACAGGTGACAGAAGAAAGGTAAGCTGCCTGCTTCCATTTCCCAACTGTTCTTCTCCTATGCCGTATTTTCTAAATTCTGCATCAGGTCCATACACCTTTTCCATAAATATATTTATTAACTTTACCAACACTTCAGGATATTCAAAACCTTTTCTCACTGCATATCCATCCGTAGTTCCCAGTTTCCCTGAAACCATCACAGGCCTGTCATCAGATGATACATATTTCATACATCCCCAATCTGCTTCGGCGTCTTTTAAAATATTAAGCTGTAACGGATAAAGGGCCATTGACATAGGCCCAAAAATCATGCCGATCTTTCCTTCAGAAATATCTTCTGCTATCCCATCATTGCCTTTTATGGAGAAATCCTTGTCAATAAAACCCTTTTCATATAATCCCCTTATTTCCCTCAAAGCTGTTTTAACTTCCGGTTGTATGCTCCCATATACAAGGCTGCCCGTTGAGCCTTCAACCCATATACCCGGATATGCATGATACCCGTTAAATATACCATTAAATCCCATAGCTCCCACAATGTCTTTTATCGCTCCCAGTCCATATGTATCCCTTTTTCCGTTCCCATCCGGATCCTGTGTACTGAAAGCTTCTATGACTTCCACAAGTTCATCCATGTTTTTAGGCTCCGGAAGATTAAGCTTTTCAAGCCAGTCCTTCCTGTACCATATAAGGCAGTTTGCTCCGTCATATGAATCATTGAGCCGTGGAATGCCATAAAGCTTTCCTTTAACCGTCATCACTTTAAAAGGCAGTTCACCTTCTGCTTTATATAATTCACTTGTAAAAGGAGACGCATATTCATCCCAATAATCCTGCATTTCCACTACCATATCCGCGTCCACTAATTTCTTTAGTTGTACAGGATTTACAAGCATAATATCAGGTAAATCTCCTGATGCCATGGCAATATTAAGCCTTTGATTATACTCATCGTTTTTTTTTGTTATCCACTCATCTGCATTGGCAATCCACTTATATTTGATCTTTATGCCTAATTTTTCTTTAATAAGGTCAGTCCATACATTTTTTTCTAAAGTAATGTCCCCAACCAATGCGGTTTTCCTTATTTGATCAGTCAATACAGCCGCCATATTTACCTCAATCTCCGGGTCATATTTGCCAAAAGGGTCTTTGAAATCTACTCCGCTATAATCCGGAACATTTTCATTAATACCTTCGTTGCATCCTGAAAACAAAAACAACACAGCCAATACTGCGATAAAAGCAGCAGGCTTGTATATGTTCCTTGTTTTCATTTACATCCCCCTTTTGCCAGTTGTTTATATTCATTTGGTGTCATTTTTGTTGCCTTTTTAAACAAATGGGAAAAGTATGATAATGAGCTGTATCCCAAATAATCTGAAATTTCTGTAACTTTCATTTCGCTTGATTTTAATAGTTCACGTGCCTTGTTAATCTTTGTTTCCGAAATATAATTGGAGAGATTATATCCAGTTTCGCTTTTAAAAAGCCTGGACAGATAAGACGGGTTAAGGCCAACCAAATCAGAGAGCTCGGTTAATGAAATGTCCTCGGTTACGTGTTCATCCACATATCTTTTTATTTTGGCAATAATATCTGAGTCATTCGCATTTATATCTGATTTCCTTTCTTCAAAAACAATGGCGACAAAGTTTTTCAAATATTCCATGGCTTCTTTCCAGGAATAATGCTCATCAGTTCGCATCAGCTTATATGTGGCTGTTTTAAACGCTATTTTTTCCACAAGTTCATACCGGTTTATATAGGACAACAGCATTAACGAAAGAGAATAATAAATCTCCATTGCTTGAGTACAGTGCATGCTGTCAATCCTTTCCATGACCGACGCAATTTCATTAAAGAGACTAAAGAAATCTTCCTCCTGTCCGTTTTCAAGGTATCTTTCCAATGCTTTTATTTTAGCCGTTTTGAGTCTTAAGAGAAATACAATCTCGTCATCCGGTAACTTGTACTTTTTGCCTTCATTCCCTTCAAACGCATCTGTCACCAGTATCTCAGACCGGTTACCCAATCTTTTTTCGAGAATATGTTTCAAATGTATTAGTTTATCTCCTACTTCTTTCCACGGAACAGGTTTGTTGCTTAGCGCAAAAGATGAAGAAATCCTCAAAGACTTTCTGAGGGACGACTGAATCAGCTCCAATGAACCTTTAATGAACGCAATCGTACTTGTATATTCTTGTATATCCAAGGGTTGCATGACCCAAAAAAGATATCCTCTTCCCATGGTACTGAAAGCACTGTGTAAATGAGATTGAAAATACTGCTGTACAACATGATTGATTGAAAAAAAGCTATCCAGTCTCTCAATATAGGTGTTGTCATTTGTCAATCCCATCATATGCCCAACCATAAGCAATACAGGAACATCTGTCCGAAGTTTGATTTCAAGTTCATTAAACTGAGCCTGGAATTTCTCTTCTGAAAAAAATCTCCCGTCTAACAGGTTGTTTATACATTCTTTCTGCAATACCGGTTGCATACGTTTCATCAGTTGTTTTGACTTTTCATTGATTTCGAGGATTTCAAGGTCCCTTTCAATTAAGCTTATTGCTTTTTCAACTGCATTAATCAGCACCTCATCCTCTTCAGTTTTTAAAACATAACTTACTACATCATTTTTCAGTGCTGTATGTATATAGTCAAAATTATCGTATCCTGTAAGCATTATTACTTTACATTTTGGCCAGCGGGAACGTATACGTTTTGTAATCTCAAGACCATCCATTCCCGGCATACATATATCGGAGACTACTATATCTATTCTTACATTTTCCATGATATTCAAAGCTGAAGTAGCAGTATAAGCTTTAAATACTTCAAAATCATGGCGTTCATTTTCTTTGAATAGTTGCTCAAGCCATTCAACTATCTCAGGTTCATCATCAATCAGCAGAAGCCTGTACATCATCATACAACACCTTCCCAAACATGATTTCAGTTCTCATACCACCGAAGCTTCCCCTTGATATCTTAAGTCCTCCTCCCTGGGGGAACATTATCTTGAGTCTCCTTTGTATGTTTATTAAAGCAGTGATTTCTCCGCTAAAGCTATCGTTTTCAATATCTTTTTCCAATTCTTTCAGCAGGGTCTCATTAACAACCCCGTTGTCCTCAATCATAATACTAAATGTACCTGCATTTTCTATAAATTTTAATTTTATTTCTCCGCCAGATTCGACGTTTTTTAATCCGTGCTCAATAGAGTTCTCAATAATAGGTTGAATAATTAACCTTGGCACTCTAAAATACCTATACCTTTCAGGTAACTCTTCAAACTCAATTCTAATACGGTTTCCAAAGCGCATTGTCTGTATTATCGCATATGTCCTTGCATGCTCCAGCTCGCTCTCAAGAGGAATTTCATCAGATGTGCTCCTGGTTATAAACCGGAAGTAATTGCCGAGATGGTTTGAAAACGCTATAGCCTTTTCGTACTTTTCGGACTTGATCATTCTGTTTAATATATAGAAGCTGTTGTAAAGAAAATGGGGGGTAATTTGGGATTGGAGGTATTTCAGTTCTGCTTTTTGTGCCAGCAGGTTTTTTTCGTAAACCTGGTTAATTGACTCTTGAAGCTTTTCAAGCATAGCATTAAATCCCTCATAGATATCTTTGAATTCATCTTTATAATTATACTTTATAACGTTTTTGAGGTTTCCTGCTTCTACTTTTTTAAAAGAATCAACGAGTTTTGTTAGAGGTATTCGAATAAGCCGGTTTATATGAAGAGAATAAATAATAATTACAGCTAATGCGCTCCCTGTAAAAACCCAGAACCATATTCTGCTTTTTTTAAGGTCAGCAAATATAATACCTTCCGGTACATATTTAAAAATAGCCATACCAAGATATTCTGATACCTGATATACTAATAAATATGAGTTACCGTTTATCTTAATAGGCCAGCTTCCTGTACTCCCATTTAAAAATCTACTCCTCATTACATTAAAAATTTCATCCTGCACCTGGATATCTTCATTGCTTGATATTAGAAGTCTCTGTGAAGGACTTATCAAGAAAACATTACTGCCCTCTGTGCTGCTAAAAGACTTAAGCCTGTTTTCGAATTCACTTTTACTTAATTCAACAATAATTAAAAACGGCACATGTTTAATACCATAGCTGTAATATTTGTTAGAAGCTTTTATAATAACTTTGTTTTTGTGGAATATAATTCCTGAAGGGCTTGTTTCTGTCAGATCTTTGACTCCCATATACTCTTCTTCATCCATTAAGCTGCTGGAATTCCTGGCATATATAGTCTTCCCGAGCGGAGGCACATGAACCCTTACATCACTTATATAGTCACTGCCGCTAAAAATACTGTATAATCTGTTTTGCAGCCTTAAAATTGCCTGTCCTTTTTCATATTCATTCATTATTTCTGAAGTATAGACCAGCTTATTAATATCAACGTCTGTTAAAAAATCATACTGCATAATTTTTATCCTCTTAATTTCTTTCTCAATGCTGTCAATAAAAAATGAAACCTCCGCTGCAAAGGAACCAGAAATTTCCTTGCTCATTATATCTTTATTGACGTCATAGTAGATAATCCCCATAGCATAAAAAGGAACAATTATAATCATAAATGATAAGATAAGTTTCCTTATAACAGAACTTTGTACTAATTTGCCGTATAAACTCTTTAGCACTTACAATTTCTCCTCTGTTTGGCCCGACCTCACATTAATAGCTTTATTATGTCTTTGGGGTGAGTACAACAATTTGCCTTTCTTTTATTTCATAACACACTTGCTATTGTAACTCCTTTGTTAAAAGAATCTTTGCAAATGAAAACAGTACCCCCTTAACATTGTACTGTATTATTCCATACATTTATAGTTCAACATTTTTACTTTCTGCTTTTTTATTTACTTTTTTGACACATGTCCTCAATAAGACCGGTTTTATCAGCTATTTATTAAAAAAAAGCAGGTGCATTAAAAGCACCTGCTTTTTTAACTCAAATCTTCACTTAGTTGCCTATTTGTTTTCAGGGTAATTTTCCCTCTTTGTATAATGCGTATGCAGAAGCTCATGTGCTTTATGGCTGCCGGGTTCGCCGAAATACTCGCTGTAGAGCATCTTGACAGCCGGATTTTCATGGGACTTTCTTATTGACAGGCTTCTGTCTTCCTCATATATAGCGGCAGCCCTTTCTCTTCTCAAATCTATCCAGCTTCTTACCTCTGAAGGCTGTATCGGCTGTCCGCCGCCGTTTACACAACCTCCTGGACATGCCATGATTTCAACAAAGTGGTACTCCGCCTCACCTGCTTTAATTCTGTCAAGCAGCCTTCTTGCATTGCCAAGTCCATGGGCTACAGCGGCCTTCAAGGTAAAATCTCCAATCTTGATGGAAGCTTCCTTAATCCCTTTAACTCCTCTTACCTCATTGTATTCTAAGGAATCATCATCAATAGGCTTCCCGCCTAGAATTTCCGCTACAGTCCTTAACGCGGCTTCCATAACACCGCCTGTTGCCCCGAATATCACTCCGGCGCCTGAACCTTTACCCATTGGGTCATCAAAATATCTTTCAGGAAGATTTGTAAAGTCTATACCCGCTTCTCTGATCATCCTTGCCAATTCCCTTGTCGTCAGTACTACGTCCACATCAGGGTAACCCGTTGAAGACAGTTCAGGTCTCTGTGCTTCAAATTTCTTCGCAGTACACGGCATAATGGATACAACAAATATCTTTGCCGGGTCTATACCCATCTTTTCAGCATAGTATGATTTCAGCACAGCACCGAACATTTGATGAGGCGACTTGCATGTAGACAGGTTGTCTAAAAACTCCGGATAATTGTGCTCACAGAATTTAATCCATCCGGGACTGCAAGACGTAATCAGCGGGAGTTTTCCACCGTTCTTAATCCTGTTTATAAGTTCAGTGCCTTCTTCCATAATTGTCAGGTCTGCAGCTGTATCTGTATCAAAAACCTTGTTAAAGCCTAATCTCCTCAACGCTGCTATCATGTTGCTAGTAACCCTGGTACCAATAGGCATTCCAAATTCTTCTCCCAAAGCAACCCTTACAGCAGGAGCTGTCTGCGCAATTACATACAAATCAGGGTTTTCAAGTGCCTGCCATACCTTGTCAGTATCGTCCTTTTCACGCAGAGCGCCAACAGGACATACATTTATGCATTGTCCGCACATTGTACAAGGAACTTCGTTGAGGGATTTATTGAAAGCCGGCGATACAATTGTCTTAAATCCTCTCTCATTTGTATCAATTGCAGCAACCCCCTGTATGTTCTTGCACATGCTGACACACCGTCTGCAAAGCACACATTTGTTGGGATCTCTGACAATGGAAGGAGAGAAGTTGTCCAGCGGCAATTTATACGTTTCGCCCTCAAATCTTATATCTTTTATATTAAGTTCTTCTGCCAATTTCTGAAGTTCACAGTTTCTGCTTCTTACACAAGTCAAACACTTCCTGTCATGATTGGACAGAATCAACTCCAAAGTCACTTTCCTTGCTTCCCTGACAGCAGGAGACTTTGTATTAATCACAAGACCCTCCGATACCGGGTATACGCACGCTGCCTGAAGGCTTCTTGCGCCTTTTATCTCGACAACGCACATTCTGCATGCCCCTATTTCATTTATATCCTTGAGGAAACAAAGTGTAGGTATTGCAATATTGGCGTATCTTGCTGCCTCCAGCACCGTATAATCCTTAGGAACCTGCAATTTCCTGTTATCTATCGTAATATTAACCATTTCCATATCTCCACACTCCTTCCGCTACGCATTCTTGAATATAGCCTTGAATGGACATTTTTCCATACAAACGCCACACCTGATACATTTTTCATCATCTATAACATAAGGAACTTTTCTTTCGCCCTTTATTGCTCCAACAGGACAATTCCTCGCGCAAATACCGCAACTCTTACAAAGCTCAGCATGAATTACATAATTCACCATTGCCTTGCATACTCCGGCAGGACACTTTTTATCCCTTACATGAGCTTCATATTCATCCCTGAAATACCTTAATGTACTTAATACAGGATTTGGAGCTGTCTGACCAAGTCCACACAAAGCCGAAGCCTTTATGTTCTTGGCAAGCACTTCAAGCTTTTCAATATCGTCTTCTTCACCTTTGCCACCAGTAATCCTTTCAAGTATTTCAAGCATTCTCTTCGTTCCTATACGGCAAGGAGGGCATTTTCCGCATGATTCATCGACAGTGAATTCAAGGAAAAACTTCGCTATGTCAACCATACAGGTGTCCTCATCCATTACAATAAGCCCGCCGGAACCCATCATTGAGCCAAGTTCTATAAGTGAATCGTAATCTATAGGCGTGTCTATATGACTTGCAGGTATGCAGCCGCCTGACGGTCCGCCTGTCTGTGCAGCTTTAAACTTTTTACCATTGGGTATTCCGCCGCCAATATCATATACAACTTCTCTGAGGGTAGTACCCATTGGTATTTCAACAAGACCTGTATTGTTTATTTTGCCGCCTATGGCAAAAACCTTGGTACCTTTGCTCTTTTCTGTACCGATGCTTGCGAACCATTCTGGTCCTTTATTTATAATAACAGGGATGTTTGCAAAAGTCTCGACGTTATTAAGAATAGTGGGCTTCTGCCATAATCCCTTGACTGCCGGGAATGGAGGTCTCGGCCTTGGTTCTCCTCTTTTCCCTTCGATGGAGGTCATAAGCGCTGTTTCCTCACCACATACGAATGCGCCTGCTCCGAGTCTCAGCTCAATATCAAAGTCAAACCCTGTACCAAAGATGTTCCTCCCAAGAAGTCCATAATTCCTTGCCTGTTCAATAGCAATATTCAATCTCCTGACTGCTATCGGGTATTCCGCCCTGACATAAATATACCCCTGATTGGCACCTATGGCATAACCGGCAATTGCCATGGCCTCCAGCACCGAATGAGGGTCTCCTTCAAGAATGCTTCTGTCCATAAATGCGCCGGGGTCTCCTTCGTCAGCGTTGCAGCAGACATATTTCTGGTCGTCCTTGGACTTGCTGGCAAATTCCCATTTCAATCCTGTCGGGAATCCTCCGCCTCCTCTTCCCCTAAGGCCTGATTTCTTGATTGTATCAATTACTTCCTGTGGTGTCATTTCAGTTAAAACTTTTGCCAGAGCCTTGTACCCGTCAAAGGCGATGTATTCATCAATATTTTCAGGATTTATAACACCACAGTTCCTTAACGCAATCCTTTTCTGCTTTTTAAAGAATTCCACATTGTCAAGAGATTTTGATATGGTTTCCTGCTCTTTATCACCAGCTAACAGCCTTTTTACTATTCTGCCCTTTAAAAGATGTTCCTCAACAATTTCTTTTACATCTTCAGGACGTACCATTGTATACATAGCCCCTTCAGGATAAACAACAACAATGGGGCCTTCCGCGCACAAACCGAAACATCCGGTTTTTACAATCTTAACTTCGTTTTCAAGATTATTTTTCTTGAGGTGCTCCTCAAATTCCTCCAATATTTTTCCTGAGTTTGACGATGTACAACCGGTACCGGTGCAAACCAGGACATGTGCTCTGTATATTTCCACTTGTAACCCACCTTTCATTAAATAAAATTATATGAAACGAAAAATAGCAGTTTGATTCTTTATACTACTCTATCCGTACTACTTTCCTTCTTCAGCTCCAATTGTATAATCCCTGCATATTCTTCCGTTTACTATATGTTCAGCAACAACACGTACTGCCTTTTCAGGAGTCATTTTAACATATGTTACCTTGCTGCCATCAGGATTTATTACTTCAACTATAGGTTCAAGTTTGCATACACCTATGCAACCCGTCATCGTAACGCTTACGTCGTTAACATTTCTCCTCTTGAGCTCTTCAAGCAATGCATTCATGACAGGCCTTGCCCCTGCGGCAATACCGCATGTTGCCATTCCCACTACTACTCTCAACCTCTCATTATTCTTCCTCATATTTATCTGTTCAAGGGTCTTTTTTCTAATTTCTTCAAGCTCAGCTATCGACTTCATTCAGTACACCTCCAAATATTGTTTTTACCCCTTCATCAATAAATTCTTTAAGCCATGATAAAACTTCATATTCCGTTATTGGAACGCCGTCCAGCTTTTTTTTTATTTCAAAAGAATTAAATAAAAAACTTTTTTCACCGTTATCCAGTTTCAGTTCAAATTCTATATCCGGTCTTGCAGCTATTAGACTGACAAAGGTATCTGAAATGTCACCGAGAGGAAGCCTGTCTATATGTCCTATTTTGAATGTCGATTTTAAAATAGTGCCTTTTCCCCTGGCTGAATCTATATCAAGCTTACCGCCGGCCATTTCAGAAGAGGATTTTAAAAGCGGAAGTCCTATACCGATTTTTCTTGTTTTGCGGGTAGTAACAAATGGGTCGGTTACTTTATCTAAAAACTCTTTGTCCATGCCGTGCCCGTTATCCTCAACAATAATGCCCAATTCATCGTCAAGTTTATTTGCATATATAATAGTAATTATTTTACCGGCTTTTGCAGCTATTGAATTCTGTATAATATCGAGCAAATGCAGAGACAAATCTCTCAACTTCCAAATCCTCCATTAAACCTTTCATCCAATTTACATATCCTTGTATTTATCAAGTATGCCTTCAATTTGATCAGGTGTAAGCCTTCCGTAAACTTCATCATTAATCATCATAACCGGGGCTAAACCACACGCGCCAATACATCTGCAAGCCTCAATTGAAAATTTGCCGTCTTCGGTGCAATCTCCCACATGAATTCCTAACTTCTCCTGAAGCTTTTCGAGTATTTTCTCTGCGCCTTTTACATAACATGCAGTCCCCATACACAACTGGATATTATACCTGCCCTTTGGCTTTAATGTAAATTGCGTGTAAAAAGTCACAACCCCATAAATCTCTGTAAGCGGTATGTCCAGTTCTTCAGATATCTTCTTCTGGACACTAAGGGGCAAATAACCATATAATTCCTGTGCTTCGTGGAGCACGGGTATCAGGGCGCCTTTTGTGTTCTTATACTTCTCGATGATTTCCTGCAATTTTTGAGCCTTCTCATCTACGCATCCACAGCAGCAGTTATTAGCTTCCATTAAAAATTACCTCCCAGCATACATTTTTTACGTTATTTAACTTGTTAATGAAAAAGATATTATCAAAACACGTTAAGTATTTAACAATATCCGTTAATATTATAACAAAAAAGTTTGTTTTATTCAATAAAAATTTAAGAAAAATTATTCAAAGCAGTGCCTTAAAAAAACGATGTTGAAAGGATTTAAAGTACATGCAAAAGTACATTGTATACAACATTGGCAGGTTGTCATAAGTTCGTATACTGTGGGTATGACAGAATAAACTACATGTTTTTATAATAAAAAATTGCAAGTTGCGTTCTGTCCCTTAGCCCTAACTTTTCAAGTATTACACTGATATAATTCCGCACGGTACCTTCGCTTAAATACAGCGCTTTTGCGATCTCCTTGTTTGATAAACCATTTGCCACATGCTTAATTATCTCGATTTCTTTTTCAGTCAGGCAATATTCTTCCATTCCCTGTTTGTTGGCACTGTTACTCAGCAACGCCGGTATTTTTGTAATTATTTCATCTCCGAATACCCGTTGTCCCATATGTACTGCTTTAACTGTCGGGACTATGCTCTCATAATTTTGCTTTAAAATATAACCTTTTGCTCCGATGCGAAAGGCTTCCACGATATATTCATCGTCGGAAAATGTGGTCAGAAAAAGAATTTTTGCCTTTCCCTCCCTTTTTAATATCGTTTCAGCAGCCTCTATTCCTGTCATTTCATCCATTCTTATATCCATAAGCAGTATGTCAGGTCTTAATTTCATGTAAAGATCCACAGCCTCTTTGCCGCTGTTTCCGGTTCCCACAACTTCAATATCCTCGTCTGATTCCAGTATCGTCTTTAATGATGCTGTCACCAATTTATCGTCGTCCACAATTAATACTTTCAAACCGTAAGTCCCTCCTTGGGAATGGAAATAAAAATTTCAAAACCGTTTTTGGTTGTTATATTAATATTTCCGTTAAACGAATGCACCCGGTCTATCATGTTTTTAATACCTATACCTTCATCAGTGCTATAGTTTTTTGCTGTGCCGTTGTCCCTAATCATAAGCTGGTAGAATGCAGGATGCTCCCTTAATACGATTGAAGCGCGGTCTGCATTGGAATGTCTTGCAATATTTGACAATGCCTCTTTTACAATGGAAATAAACGCATACTTCAGTTTCTTGTCCGGATTACTGTAAATACCGTATTCATAGCTCAGTTCACAAAAAGTAAACTGCTTAACCAATTCTTCAATTTTAACATTAAGGTCAACTGATTCATCGTATAATTCGTGTACACTGTTTCTTATGTTGTTCATCGCCTGGGACAATGTATCGTTCAAATCCTTCAGGCATTTCCTTAATTTTTCATCCTTTGTGACCATAAGAAGGGCGCCTGTCTGCAATATGGCACTGGACAGCAAATGACCTACATTGTCATGGATTTCCCGGGCTATACGGTTTCGCTCGTTTAAAGTCGCCAAATGCAGCTCATAATCCTGCTTTTCAATTAATTCCCTGTTTTGTTTGGTTAATCTGATTGACATTTCTCTTGCCGCATCGCTGAGCTCATTGTATTTGGTTTGCAATTTAAGCTGTCCTTCAACGCAATACTTGACCAGTGCGCTAATAAATATCAAAGCCGATATCACAGAGATTATCTGTACAGGAGCTGACTTTGCAAAATGTATAAATGGAATTATTGCCAGCAGATTAATATACTGGTATTTATAAAAAATCATATCATAAACAATCAGGGGCATGAAAAAAGCCAGTTCAGGCATAAAAAGAAACAGGGCGGAAAATCCGGTTGTTAAAACAGCCTTAGACCTGTCATCATCAAAATAGCTCATAAAACCGCTGAAAATTACACCTATGAGAATGGGCAGAATAGTGACATTCATGTTGTCCTGGCAAATATAGACAATTGAACAGCAGATGAAAATGATTAACTTGTCGGTCAGGCCTGCATATTTCTGCATAGATTTGTACTCCCTGCTTTAATAAAAGAATATGCCCTATCAAAATATTACCATTTACTTCTGGCAAATACAATAAAATTACGAATGAACCTGCATGCCTCTTCCACTTTCTCATATGATATCTCAATCATGACACTTCAATATAGTGACATTTGTCATATATTGATGTGATGTACGGCACTTACAAAAAATATCCAAATTGGCTATTATTATCATGTAAACAGAATGGAGGTATAAGGTATCATGATAAAAGTAGAAAACCTGGTAAAGCGTTATGAAAACCTGGTCGCTTTGGACCATCTCTCTTTCACTGTAAATGAAGGCGAAGTGTT
>DULF01000134.1 GCA_012840535.1 Clostridiaceae bacterium | reverse complement strand
GAATGTTGGGACTTGGATATCCGGGCGGCCCTCTTATTGATAAAGCGGCACAAAAAGGCAACGAAAACGCTGTCAACTTCCCACGGGTATATTTTGATGACGGGAGTTTTGATTTTAGCTTCAGCGGTTTAAAAACAGCCGTTTTAAACCATGTAAACAGTATCAGGCAAAAAGGCGAAGAAGTTCCTATCGAGGATATTTCCGCCAGTTTTCAGAAAGCTGTAGTCGACGTTTTAGTCAGAAATACGATTTCTGCAGCAAGACTGAAAAAAGCCAAGAATGTGACAATTGCCGGAGGAGTGGCAGCCAATTCTCTGCTAAGAAGCCAGATGAAGTCAGCAGCCCGCGAGTATGAAATTGACGTATTCTATCCCAAGCCTGTCCTGTGCACTGATAATGCTGCAATGATAGCCTGTGCCGCATACTATGAATTTAAAAACGGAATCATGTCAGATTTAAGTTTAAATGCCATACCTAATCTAAAGCTTGGAGAAAAATAGCTTGTGGATAACTTTCAATTATCCACATATTTTCACGGTATAAATCATTTATATGTACATTATTTATAAAAAAATCGTGTTACATTATTTTACATTATTAGTAATATATCGAAAATGCTTTTATGTAAATGCTTAGTCCTAAAATAAGCTTAAAATGAGACCTTGGACCTATTTTAACATATTTGTGAACATGTCGATAATTGTTGAAATTAAGGCTGTGAATATTGTGGAAATTGTAGAGAATTACGGTAGAATGTAATATTCTCGTGTGTGGATAATAGTGTGGATATTGTGGATTAATTTTAATACAATTAAAAAAAAATACATAATCCCCCAGGATTATGTATTATTTTTTGAATAATAATCATAGTACTGCATCACTTTTACCACATAATTACGAGTCTCCGGATAAGGAGGAATTCCATTGTACTGCCTTACTCTGTTGCCTCCTGCATTATATGCAGCCAGCGCATACGGGATATTGTTGTTAAAATTCAGCAACTGATCCCTCAAATGTCTTGTCCCTGCATCAATATTTTGCGAAATATCCCACGGGTCGTCAACGCCAAGGATATCTGCAGTATCCGGCATAAGCTGCATTAATCCCTGGGCGCCTGAACGTGACAGGGCATACGGATTAAAGTTCGATTCTTGCTTGATAACAGCCCTGATAAGATTTGGATCAACATTATACTTCCTTGCAGAAGTTTCAATGCATTTATCTATAAGCCGGGCCAGTTCTTCCTTATCTGTCGGAATATATGCATTGCTCCTTGCCAAAGCGGCCTTTGCTCTTGCAACATCCTTGCTCCTGTCATTGCCTTCTTTATCTATAGCTCTAGCAACACTTGCAGATGAGACAATTGGTTTTGCTATTGAAGATACGCTAATTGGGTTAACTTCAGAAGATACCTCTTTAACAGCGCTGTCAAGGTATTCCTGAAATGGTATGCCACCATTATTATTGATTATACGAACAGGAACTCTTCCCTGTATTTCGCTAAGTTTGGAATTAAAAATATCCGATACACGTGGAATCACCGGTTTCACCTCTAGAATAATATCGGATATTAAGGTTTAAAGCTTTAGTATAAATATGAGATTTATAAAGTGCGCCTCATAGGCCGCACAATTGTATATGGTCCTGCTTTTGCTGCATAATGTCATGAAACAATTGAAATGGGTTTTTTAACAAATTTTGAGCAGGCGCTTTTTTCTCTCCCGTTAAACTCCCTTACTGAAAACAGTTGACACAGGCCATTTGATGGCTCAGTTTCGTTGTCTTTATTATTTGCAATGAAATTTGAGCAGTCAATGCACTTGTAGTTCATCTCCTTAAAAGATTTTGGCTCCGGGTTGAATCTATGTTTTCTGCAAACGTAGTCCTGTGAAACAATACCTTTCTCCCTGCAGAGGATATCATTATTAACCAAAACGGCAGAACCTTTTATACAGTTGCTGCACGATTTTTTTTGTTTCATCTTTGGTTCCCTCCTGAGTTTTCATAGCTGCATTAGCACATTATTAATAATCACAAAGCCAATACAATTATAACATTGCATAGTTAAAAATGGAATAATATGGGAAATATCGCGGAAATGTAAATTCCATGCTTTTTGCCTACAGTTTAAACGGTCATTTTAAAAAAATTTTTCGTGGTATATAATATAGCAGGAAACCTGATTTTTTTAAGAAAGGAGTACTGTATGGGAAAATGTATTGACCTGCATACTCACAGCACTGCTTCGGATGGAAGCATGTCTCCGGGTGAGCTTGTAAAGCATGCCAAAGAATGTGGATTATCAGCAATTTCAATAACAGATCACGATACAATCGACGGTGTTGCGGAGGCATTAGAATACGGAGAAACATTAGGCATTGAGGTTATACCGGGCCTTGAAATCAGCGCTGAGTTTGAGCTTGAAATGCACATATTGGGTTATTTCCCCAAGTCCAAATATAAAAATATACAGCCGACTCTTTTATCACTAAGGGAAAGCAGGGAGAAACGCAATCCCAAAATAGTGAACAAACTTAGGGAAATGGGATTTGACATCAGCATGGAAGAAGTCAAGCGGGAGGCTTTCGGCGAAATTATCGGAAGGCCGCACATCGCTAAAGTAATGCTTAGAAAGGGATTTGTAAGTAGTATAAAAGAAGCGTTTGACAAATATCTTTCAATCGGCAGGCCTGCCTATTTCAAAAAGAATAAACTTACGCCTAAAGAATGTATTGAGGAAATCCTAAAAGCAGGTGGAGTTCCGGTTCTAGCCCATCCTTCCATGCTTGACATGAGCTACCATGAGCTCGATGAAACTTTAGCTTCGCTGAAGAAAGACGGGTTAATAGGAATAGAAGCTTACTATGTTGAAAACAGTCCGGAAGACACTGAATATCTTGTAAGGCTTGCGGACAAATACAGTTTCATTAAAACAGGCGGAAGTGATTATCATGGCAGTTACAAACCTGATATCGAGATTGGAAAAGGTTATGGCAATCTGTATGTCCCGTATGAGCTGCTTGAAGAACTTAAATCGTTATTGTGAAGGATGTGTCAAGGGGACGTTTCCTTTGACACACCCTTGACACGCTTTCACACACCCGAGGCGCTGATTACGCTGATAGATGTATTTTGTATGGATATTTCGCTTTTTGCTCTCTTTTCATTTCTTCCAAAGGTTATATCAAAAACCTGGTTTATATCACTAACCGGAATTACCTCTATATCATTCATATCGTTAAACAACTCCTGCCAGTTTTCCGCCGGTATTAAAACCTTCTTTATGCCGGCAAGTCTGGCAGCCTCCACCTTTGCTACCACTCCACCGACAGGTTTTACTTTTCCTCTTATGGATATCTCCCCTGTCATGGCTATGCAAGTGCTTACGGGAATGTTCTCGATAGCCGAATAAACTGCAGTCGCTATTGCTATACCGGCTGACGGACCGTCAATTGGTATGCCTCCCGGAAAGTTAATATGGATGTCATACTCCCTGGTGTCTATGTCAAGAAATCTGCGTAAAACGGTAAGCACGTTTTCAACCGATGCCCTGGCTGAACTCAACTTTTTCAGTTTATGCCCCTTTCCATCCACCTCTTCTTCATCAACGATTCCGGTTATCTTTATTGAACCCTTGCCATTAGGTGCTTTGATTGCCAACACTTCAATATCTATAACCGTCCCAACGGAATTCCCAAACACGGCAAGGCCGTTTATACAGCCTACTTGCTCGCCTGCACTTATCTTTTTGTCAATTCTGGGACTATAGTGGCCGAATTCAATTATCCATTCTATATCCTTTCTTGTTATTAAATTCCTTCCTTCTATCTGGGCAATGCCGCCTGCTATCTGTATAATGTTTACCGCATCTCTTCCGTTTTGAGCATAACGGGCAACCAGTTCCTCTGAGCCTGCTTCCAGTCTGAAACCGCCTTTTATTGATGCGTTTCTGGCAATTACAGCTATTTCACTTTGTGTAAGTGGCCTGAAATATATTTCAACACATCTGGAGCGTATCGCAGGAGGAATTTCGTCTGCAGTCCTTGTTGTTGCGCCAACAAGTCTGAAGTCTGCAGGCAACCCTTTCTGAAAAATCTCATGTATATGGGGTGGAATATTGGTATCTTCAGAACTGTAATAAGCGCTTTCGAGAAAAACCCTCCTGTCTTCCAAGACCTTAAGCAGTTTATTCATCTGAACAGGATGCAGCTCACCTATTTCATCAATAAAAAGTATGCCGCCATGGGCTTTTGTCGCTGCTCCCGGTTTAGGTTGCGGTATACCTGCCATTCCATAAGCACCGGCTCCTTGATATATTGGATCATGTACAGACCCAATAAGAGGGTCCGCTATTCCTCTTTCATCAAATCTCAGGGTAGTCGCATCTACCTCGACAAACTTTGCTTCCTTTTTGAACGGTGAAATCGGTATACGTTTCGCTTCCTCCAATATTACCCTGGCAGCAGCAGTTTTCCCGACTCCAGGCGGACCGTAGATAATGACATGCTGCGGGTTTGGTCCGCACAATGCTGCGCGTAGGGCCCTTATTCCCTGTTCCTGTCCAATTATATCACTTAATGATGAAGGTCTTGTTTTTTCAGACAGGGGTTCTGTCAAGCGAATTTCTTTAAGCTTCCTCAGCTTCTCCAATTCCTTTTTTGATTCCCTTTCAATGGCTCCTTTGTTAACCTGCTGTGATTTAAGCAAATTGAGAAAATAAATCCCAATTATTATTGAGAAAAAGAACTGTATAATAAAAAAAGTGCTGGTAAGCATTCTTTTTCCTCCCCATTACATAAGTATTATCTCAAGCTTTATCAGCGCTACTTTTTTATCTGCCTTAAACGGCGGTAAATACAGCTTACTCTTAATAAATATTATTTGCTGTGTAATTAAATTTATCCTATTTAAAAAAATTCCATATGGAGGAAAAACAAAAAGCACAGACGCATAAAAAGGGCGGATACATTGTTCCGCCCTATTGTTATTTACCCAAACTTTTATTTTCTTAACTTGAAGGGCTTGATAAATCAAGCCCCTACAACACTTCTTCTTGTTTTGCATTAACCTTTATCTGCTTAAGCTACCAATTACCTATGATTTTATTACCTATGACCCCTTACCTATAACCTGCCGTAAGGCTTACCTCTTACCTATTACCCGATTTATGATACTGATTCCCTCTTTACCCTCGATTTCCTGTTTGCAGGTTTTCTCAGGGACTTTTTATTCTCGTTTATAATCAGTTTCGGAGGAATGTTTTTTTCAATTGTCTCCTTTGTAATGATGCATTTCTCGACATTTGCCTGGGAGGGTATTTCGTACATAACATCAAGCATAACTTCTTCAAGTATTGCCCTTAAGCCTCTGGCACCCGTATTCCTTATAATTGCCTTTTCTGCAATTGCTTCAAGCGCCTCGTCTTCAAACTCCAATATGGCATCATCCATTTCAAAAAGCTTCTGGTACTGCTTTACAAGGGCATTCTTAGGCTCGGTCAATATCTTTATCAGAGCCTCCTTGTCAAGTGAATGCAGCGTTACAATAATCGGCAATCTTCCGACAAATTCCGGTATAAGCCCAAACTTCAACAAATCCTGCGGCAGGATTTGCTTTAAAATTTCGCCTATATCTTTCTCCCTGGGGCTTTCTATCTTTGCCCCGAATCCCATTGTCTTTTTCCCTATTCTGTTTTGAATTATCTTTTCAATTCCGTCAAATGCTCCGCCGCATATGAACAAAATATTTGTGGTATCAATCTGTATAAACTCCTGATGAGGATGTTTCCTGCCTCCTTGCGGCGGAACTGAGGCAATCGTTCCTTCAAGTATTTTAAGCAATGCCTGCTGTACACCTTCACCACTTACATCCCTGGTTATGGAAGGGTTTTCTGACTTCCTTGCAATTTTATCTATTTCATCAATGTAGATTATTCCTTTTTCCGCTCTTTCAATATCATAATCAGCAGCCTGTATAAGCTTTAAAAGAATATTTTCAACGTCCTCGCCTACATATCCAGCTTCTGTAAGCGATGTAGCATCAGCAATTGCAAAAGGAACATTGAGAATCTTTGCAAGGGTCTGGGCAAGCAAAGTCTTTCCGGATCCTGTAGGTCCAAGCATTACAATATTGCTTTTCTGAATCTCCACGTCTCCGGCTTTTACTTCCGATCCTATGCGCTTATAGTGATTGTATACTGCGACAGCAAGAGTCTTTTTCGCACTCTCCTGTCCGATTACATACTGGTCGAGTATTTCTTTTATTTCCTTCGGCTTCGGTATATCATTAAGCTCTGCATCAGCTCTTGCTTCCTCAAATTCTTCTTCTATTATTTCAGAGCAAAGCTCTATACATTCATCGCAAATATACACCCCAGGACCGGCTACCAATCTTTTCACCTGTTCCTGGGACTTACCACAGAAGGAGCATTTCAACTGCCTTTTTTCATCATATCTGGACATATCTCCACCTCTTTATTTTCTTCTAGCCATTATTTCGTCCACTATACCATATGCTTTTGCTTCTTCTGCCGACATAAAGAAATCCCTTTCAACGTCCCGTTCAATCTTTTCTAGTGGCTGGCCGGTCAGTTCGCTCAAAATCTTGTTCAGCTTGTTTTTTGTTTTTAATAACCACTCTGCACGTATTTTTACATCAGTTGCCTGACCGCCAATGCCCCTGACCCATGGCTGGTGAATCATAATCTCACTGTTGGGAAGTGCATATCTCTTACCCTTCGCACCGGCAGCCAACAGGAATGACCCCATACTTGCAGCCATACCGATACATATAGTAGACACGTCAGGTTTCACGTACTGCATGGTATCATATATTGCAAACCCGGCAGTGATAGAACCGCCTGGACTGTTAATGTAAAGCAGTATATCCTTATCCGGGTCCTCAGCTTCCAGGAAAAGCATCTGCGCTACAACCAAGCTCGCGGTTACATCGTTTATTTCATCGCTCAATACTATGATTCTATCTTTTAATAACCTGGAATAGATGTCATAAGAACGCTCACCGCGGTTGGTTTGTTCAACAACAATCGGCACAAGACTGCTCATAACAATTCCTCCTTCTTAACAATCTATATATCACAATTATATCATCTTATACAAACACAATTTCTATTGCCCGTTGCCTATTGCCTATTATTCATTACCTCTTGCCAATTACCTCTTTACCTCTTAATATTTTACGGTTCAGGCAATGAAAATGTTTATACTTCAATTATTCTTCCCCATGATTTTTTAAAAATAAACTAAAATATTTCTTATTTATTTTTCCTCTTCTTGCTCATTCCCGCTCTTAACCGTCAGTTTAGCGTTTTCCACCAGCATATCTACAGTCTTCCTGACTACAATATTTCCCTTAATATATTCTATATCATCCTTGCTCAAATGTTTCTTAAAATCTTCCTCATTTTGCTTATAGCTTTCTGCAAGTTTTTTTATTTCTTCATTCACTTCGTCATCTGAAGCGGTAATATTCTCAACTTTCGATATTTTCTCCAGAACCAGCTGCGTCTTGACTTCTTTTTCAGCCTTTTTTTCAAACTGTCCCCTGAACGTATCCATGTCCATACCCATTATGTTGAGGTACCTGTCCAAGTCAAGTCCCTGGTAGCGAAGCCTCATGCCAAAATAATAAACCAGCCTGTCTATATGCTTGTCTATCATAACTTTTGGAATATCAACACTGGCATTATCAACAACTTTATTGATAACATTATCCTCGGTCTCATGCTTAGCCTTATGTTCAGCACTCTCACGGAGCTTCTTTTTCAGGTCCTCTTTGTATTCTTCCAGTGTATCAAACTCGCTGATATCCTTTGCAAATTCATCATCCAGTACAGGAAGCTCCTTCACCTTGATTTCCTTAACCTTTACTTTAAAGAGAGCGGGCTTTCCTGCAAGCTCAGTTGCATGGTAATCTTCAGGGAATACTACATTAACATCAACCTCATCACCGGTTTTCGCACCAATAAGCTGGTCCTCAAATCCCGGGATGAACTGTCCTGATCCAATTGTAAGATGATAATCAGTACCTTTTCCTCCCTCAAATTCCTTGCCGTCAACAAATCCGTTAAAATCAATAATTGCTATGTCATCCTTCTGGATGCCCCTGTCCTCAACAGTTATCAACCTGGAATTCCTTTCAGCTACCCTTTTAAGTTCCTTCTCCACATCCTCATCTGTTACGTTTGCTTCAACTTTTTCAGCTTCAACGCCCTTGTAATCCCCGAGTATAACATCCGGTTTTACAGTAACTTTTGCAGTGAAAATAAAACTTTGTCCGCTACCTATTTGCTTAATATCAATCTCCGGTCTGTCAACAGGGTGGATGTCATTTTTTTCAATGGCTTCATCGTAGGCTTCAGGACATATAAAGTTAATTGCATCCTCATATAACACCTGTTCGCCGTAATACCTCTCTACTATGTTTCTGGGCGCCTTTCCTTTTCTAAATCCAGGAACATTGAACTTTTTAGCATTTTTTAAAAATGATTTTTGCATACCCTCTTCAAATTTTGCTGCATCTACCTCTATCTCGAGCTGCACTACATTTTTTTCAATGTTTTCCACTTTAACATTCATTTTGCAAACCTGTCCTCCCATATATTTAGTTTTCCCATTTAGTTTTCCAAGGCGCTGATATGCGCCATACCAATCCGGATTTAAATCAACCAATACATTATAACATAAACATATACAAATTCCAACAAAATAAGACTGAAAAAATATTTGTTTTATATCATTGTATTCAGCAGCAAAGGTTTGAAATCCAAAAAATCCGCTGAAACCAGCCTGTATTCAATTCCGTCCATCTCTCCGTTAAACGCACTCTTTATGCTTTCCCCGTGCAAATGTCCATAGACACATATTTTAACGCCATATCTACCCATTATATTGACAAACTCAGTTGGTTCTCCTTTGGAGTTAAAAGGAGGATAATGCAAAGCTGCAATTATAATGTCCCCGCCTTTTTCGATGGAACTTTTCAAAGACAGTTCCAGCCTTTGAAGTTCCCTGTTGTAAATTTTGTTGTCATCAGCAGTAAAGCCGTTGTCTCCTGGACTGTTCCACCCCCTTGTTCCGCATAATGTCACATTCTCTATTCTGAAGCTGTTATTGTGCATAAAACTGATTGTAGAAAAATTGTTCCTGTAAATAAAACCCTCCAGCTTGCTCATTGTTGTCCACCAGTAATCATGGTTTCCCTTGCTTATTATTTTTTTCCCCGGCAGCGAATCAATAAACTTAAAATCTTCCACCGCCTGTTCCAGGTAAGTCGCCCAAGATATATCTCCCGGCACTATCACATAATCATCGCTTGTAACGGTTTGTTCCCACATTATGCGCAGTTTTTCCATATAATTTTCCCACCTTTCACCAAATATATCCATTGGCTTGTCCATGCTCAATGCGAGGTGAAGGTCGGAAATAGCATATATGGACATAGTTTTACCTCCTGATCAACCATGGAAAAATTCATATATTTTTTCTGCAACACTCCTGTTAATCCCTTTAACTTTCAGCAAATCATCAACGCCGGCCTCTTTTATCCTGTTTATAGATCCGAAATGCTTCAGCAACATTTTTTTTCTTTTCGGTCCTATACCCTCTATTTCATCCAACACGGATTTAGTATATCTTTTTCCTCTGAGCTTTCTATTATACTCCACAGCAAACCTGTGAGCTTCCTCCTGTATAGCCGTAACCAGCCTTAACGCATGAATCCTGTTTGCCAATTCAACTTCGCCTTCTGAAAACACCAATCCTCTCGTATTATGCCTGTCATCTTTCACCATGCCTGCGGCAGGCACATTTATGTCCAGTTCCCTCAAAACCTCGCAAACCGCATTCAAATGTCCCCATCCACCGTCAATTAATATCAGATCCGGCATTGCGTCAATTTTTTTCTTCTTATTGCGTTTTTCCTGTGAGGTTTCTTCCTGCAATTGTGCGGGAACGTCCCTCTCCTCTTTAACATGTCTGAACCTTCTGTAAATTATCTCCTGCATGCTTGCATAATCGTTTTGGCCTTCTACGGTTTTTATTTTAAATCTCCTGTATTCCTTTTTCAAAGGAAGCCCATTGAAAAATACCACCATTGATCCAACATTCTCGGATACACCCGTATTTGATATATCATAGGCTTCTATACGTTGAGGTTTTCTGGCCAGTCCCAAAATTGACTTTAGTTCTTCAAGTCCCTCTTTGACAACCGCTTCCTCATTTTTTACCTTTTCCCTGAACTGATTCAGCGCAACAACAGCATTTTCCGCCACCATTTTAACCAACTCTGCCTTATCTCCTTTTTTGGGCACCTTTACGTTAACCCTCGCAGCTCTTTTTCGGGTCAACCAATCTTCTACCAGGTTTATCTCATCTATTTCCTCCTGCAGGATTATTTCACGGGGTATATACTCGGCTGAGCTGTAAAACTGTTTCACAAAGGATGTCATAAGTTCACGGTCGTCTACATCACCCGTACCTTCAAATACGAAATGTTCCCTTCCTATCAGTTTACCTCCCCTTATGAAGAAAACCTGGATACAAGCATCTGTTTGTTCTCTGGCAAATGCTATCACATCCTGGTCCTCCATCGCGGTTGAAAGGACTTTCTGTTTCTCTGAAATATGTTTCAGGCTGTTTATCTTATCCCTCAACCTTGCCGCTTTTTCAAATTCCATATTTTCAGCGGCTGCTTTCATCTGCTCTTCAAGCCTCTTTATTATATTTTCCTGTTTGCCCCCAAGAAAACTGCAAATATCCTTCATTAAGTTCCTGTATTCAAATTTGTTCACATCCCCCTGGCATGGAGCCAGGCACTGGAGAATGTGGTAATTCAGGCAAGGCCTGCCCTTTCCGATATCACGCGGCAGTACTTTATTGCATGTTTTTATTGGAAATATCTTTTTTATTAAATCAATAGTTTCCTTTACCGCAGTTACATTTGAATATGGTCCGAAATACTTTGCCCCGTCTTTCAAAACTCTGCGGGTCATCATTATACGAGGATATTCCTCATTCATTGTCACCTTTATATAAGGATAGCTTTTATCGTCTTTTAAAAGAACATTAAACTTCGGCTTATGTTTTTTGATTAAATTGCACTCAAGTATCAGCGCTTCAAGCTCAGAATCGGTAACTATATACTCAAATTCTTTTATCCGTGAAACCATGGCGGCTACTTTAGGCGAGTGATTGGATGAAGACTGAAAGTATTGCCTAACCCTGTTTTTTAGCACTGAAGCTTTTCCCACATAAATTATATTTCCGTCTTTATCCTTCATAATATAAACGCCCGGTTTATCGGGCAGCTTTTTTAACTCTTCATATATATCAAACATGTTTTATAAATTTCCCTCGATTCCCGAGTTGAGGAACTCTTCCAGTTCAGTCACCGCCTTTTCTTCATCTTCCCCCTCGGCAATTAATGTAACCTTGGCGCCATGCCCGATTCCGAGAGACAAAAGCCCAAGCAAACTTTTGGCATTTGCTTTTCTTTCAGCTTTCTCGACCCAAATGCTGGATTTATAATTTGAAGCTTTTTGTATAAAAACTGCCGCTGTTTTTGACTGCAAGCCTGTTTCACTTTTTACCACAACATCTCTTATTACCATTTTACAAACCTCCCAAAAAATTCAGTAAAAGCAAACACATGCCATATTGTTATAATATTATAACAAAATTATAACAAAAAAAATAAAATCCGATAAGTGTATATATCATACCGGATTTTAACATTTATATCTATTCTTCTCAAGACCTATCCTCAAATAATTTTACAGTAAGTTTGTTTTTTGACAGGTATGTCCTTATAATAATTGGATTGTCCCTGGTATTTACAAATTTAAAATCTGCAGTGCCATAGGCAACTGTAGCATCTTCCCCCTCCGGCACATAACCTATATCCTTGGAGTGCATATGCCGTTCCGTCACCTTTAGGCCGGCTTCTTCCACGGCATTATATAAAGTCGTGGAAACCTGGCATATTCCTCCGCCTATACCTATGGATTCCTTTGGGCCTTCCTCTGTTTGTACAATAATCGGAGCTTCCTCATAACCTTTGGCCTTCGTCCTTCTTCCAACAACCTTATTGAAAGAAAACTCTTCACCCGGTTCAATTACCAGATTGTCCAGTTTATTTGATGCCAGTTCAATATTGTTAACCCTGTTCTCGCTTCTGTTTAACAGCTTTGTCGTATAGCTTGCAATTTCTACAAGCTTCCTCCTTGTTGTACGCTTAGTAGTCTCATGTTCAGTTTTTGGAGGTGTAATTTCCTGCATGGTACCAGGTGTGGCAGGTGGATTAACGTTTTCAACCACAAGTTTAATCCTCTCTCCTTCATTTGCATTTAACAACAATTCAAGGGTCTTTTCAACATTAACTTTTTTGCCTGCGCTCTGCCGTACCTGCAGTGCATTGTCATAAGTCATGAATTCTCCTGTATCTGAATCAATTTTAGCAGCATATTCATTAATTATTTCACGTGCTTCAGATTCGGTCATCCCCCCAACGTTTTGGTCTTCCAGATAAACATTCCTTTTGACCCTTCTTTCCTGGGGACTGCATGCAGTAAGTAAAGCCCCGGTTACAAAAAATACCAAAGCAAAAAAGGACAGAGGTATCAAGTTCTTTCTAAAAAAACCTAAATAATGTTTTTTCAAATCATGCACCTCCCTTTTTTTGAACTAAAATAAGCGGTTCAAAATTATTATGGTTAATTAATGAGTTAATATCCCTTGTTTAATTTTCTATATATGAAAAGGAGGCGCAATTCAATTTTTTCCACGTCAAATCAGCTTTCTCTTCTTGAAAACCATGAATCCAGCATTATTCCTATGCCCAATGAATCAATAAATGCAGTGAACAGGAAATATAATACAACATTTAAAACAAATCCGCTCTGTGGCACAAAGAGTATTAACAACACCTTGATAAGCGTTATTGTTGTAAGACCTGTAATAAATCCGCCATAAACGTTATTTCCTGCATTCAACGTTCCAAGTATCACTTTGCCGAAATAAATGCTTGAGAATATTCCGCCTATGATCAGCAAAATTACATATATTACCGGGACAACCAGCGTTATAAAAAGCACTAATGCCAGTATGGATAAGCCTATAAAACCAAGAAATCCCATTAAAATTTTTCTGCCTGTTCTCTTTTCTATATTTGACGATATTCTCACGTACTTTTCTTTGGAAACGGTTATTAACAAAAGTCCTATTAAAAGAGTAAAAACAGAAAAAACAATTGTCAGGACAGTTCCTATAAACAAAAATAAGTCTGCCTTAACATTAAAACTTTGCCCTATTATCTCCATTTCTTCACCGATTATCCTGGCCCCGCCAGCTTTTTTAATTGCTCCAATAACAGAAATAACGCTCCCGTATACCTCAGCCCCTTCTGTCAGTTCCACATCCCCCAAAACAGATACTATTTGGCCTGTAACTCTGGAGTCCACTTTCACATTGCCCATTATTGCAAGTACGTTTCCAAATACGTTTCCTTCAATATCCAAATCCCCCATAACAACTACAATATTTCCGGTAGTAGTTCTGTTAATTTTGATATTTCTCATCACAGCCACCGTATCGCCGTTATTGGATGATACAGATATCCCGGAAGCATGTACTGAAGATCCGGTTATAAACAGCACTAAAAGCAGCAACAAGATTGCTAACCGTTTCATTTTCCTTCAATTACCTCCCTCTGTCCTGCTCAACAAGCACAAAAAACATTTTTTGTATTGCCACCAATATAGCCATCAAGGTCAAAAAAACGTAATAATAGTCTATAATAATTGAGAAACCAACCTGAAACAGCGTCCCGGCTACCTCGGTCACAAGGCTGAGAACAGCCGTTAAAGCGCTTAACACTGCAGAAATGGTACCTGCCAGAGAGCGGGCGTATATATCTGCCAGTTTCAATGACTCCGGCAAGGTTATCCCCCTTGTGCCCGCAAAGAAAGCAACCATCAATGCGACAGAAATTACTGCAGTCAGATTGTATAGCAACATCAGCATATTACCTGTTTTCTTCTTTTCTTCCATTTCAAAGGCACGTACCTTCTCCATTACATTTGCTTCGAAATCCTGCGGAGGCTCTGCAATAGCTGCATTTTCCAAAGAGTTCAAAATACTGTCAAGCTTCTTGAAATCCTCGTTGCACTTTCCGCATACCACTAAGTGCTGTTTGAACTGCCGGCTCTCAATATCGTTTAAATTGCCGTCGAAATACTTCATCATTAGTTCCTGTGACTGCTCGCAGTTCATAATATTTCCTCCTTCCTTTCCTCCGACAGCTTTTCTTTAAGCATCAATCTTGCCCTGTAGAGCCTGTTTTTTACTATAGTCATAGGTTCACCCAAAACCTTGGTTATTTCCTCATATGACAAACCGTTCTGGTGAAAGAGAATAATCGGAATCCTGTATTTATCAGGCAATTCTGACACTGCTTTGCGTATCAATTCCAACCTCTCTTTCTTAAGATAGCTCTCTTCGGGAGTGTCAGCATCATTGGAAGCGTTCTCTATCTCTTCTATAGGCATTGAATCATGCTTTTTCTTCCTTAAAATATCAAGGCACAGATTTGTTGCTATTTTCACGGCCCAGGTAGAAAATTTGTACTCAGGATTGTATCTTGCTAGCGCTTTATATATTCTTAGAAATGCTTCCTGAGATACATCATTTGCTTCCTCTTTGTCATTTATCATATTATATACCACACCATATATTAACTTTTTGTATCTTGTTACAAGCTCCGCAAAAGAATCCTGGCTGCCGGCCAGGCATCTTCTTACCAGTTCATGGTCAGATGCTTCCAATAGATTACCACTCCCTGCCCTTCTTATCAGCGCGGCATACAAAGCGTGCTGACTAATTGCTATGAACGAATTTATGTACTTTTTTATATAATTATACGTTATTTAGTTTCCGAAGTCTTATGATTTTTCAATGAACATGCATATTTGTTTTAAAAAAATAAATAATGGCATTTGCCTTGCTGTTTCAAACAGTGTAAATGCCATGTCAATTATCTTTTTAACTTATTATGAGCAGAAAAAAGCAGATTGGATATCTAATGCTTTTTGTCAAACATTGAACCGGTTATTATCCCCGCTGCGGTGCAAATTGCCCCAAATCCAAGAAATAAGGCACTGCCTGTAGCCAAAATACCTATTGAAGCTATTGCTCCTCCGATTGCCATTCCAATAAGCATTCCAATTTCTGAAAAACTGTAGTACCTCAACTCAAGAGTCCCCCTGGTGTTAAATCATTAAATTCATATATAATAGATATATATTTCAAATAATTATCATTTATTATAAGCAAAACTATAAGTTTGACGAAGGAGCTTAATAAAAGTTTCACAGATTTCAGAAAAATTAATTCTTTTATAATTGCATTAACGCTTGCATCAATTAAAACAGATTTCTTTTCTTAAAGAATTTTATCGACAGCTCCATGGATATAAAATATATGGCTACGGTAAAAGCAATTGCAAGAATCAGCATTGTATATGGGTTAACTGACGATAAAAATTCACTGATTCTGGAAATAAACGCCGGAGGAGAACTCCCTGAAATATTTTCTAAAACAAGCCCTGCAGCTGTTGATACAGCAAATATTCCTATTAAGAAGAACCTGTTTATGGAATTAGCCTTTATATAACCAAGCTTATAAGCTAGCGGAAGATAAATTGAGACCAATATTATGAAAAACAGTATAATTATAAAAAATGAAACTATGCCAACACCAACTTCTTCCTCGCTCAATATAATTCTGCCGTTGTCTATTATGGTTACATAATCTGCAACCTTTTCAATATCAGTTGTTATATGTGATGAAAAAAATATTGAACAGCTGTCATCCTGGACTATTTCAAGAAATATCTCCAGAAATTCGCTTCTTACAACCGGGTCAAGTCCTGACGTAGGTTCATCAAGTATCAGCAGCTCAGGCCTGTGTCCAAGGGCAAGGGCTAATGAAAGTTTCGTTTTCATACCCTTTGACAGTTCTTTAATTTTTTTCCTGCTATCCAGACTAAATTGTTCAAGCAATTTCCTGAAATACCCCTCATCCCATTTGGAATAGAAGCTTCCGATAAACTTACCCGTCCACTCTACCGTCATATCTTCATAAAAATACTGCTCCTCGCTTACATACCCGATCCTGTTCCTTATTTCGTTGCAATGCTTTCTGTTGTCAAGGCCAAAGATTTCTATGCTGCCTCCGTCAAAATCTATAAGATTCATAATTGCTTTAATAGTCGTACTTTTGCCCGCTCCGTTTTGTCCGATAAAACCCATGATATATCCCTTTGGTACATTAAAGCTGACATTCTTGAGTGAAAAATTGTCATATTTTTTTACCAAGTTGCTTACTCTCAAAATCATATCGTCCATAAAGCTCACCTCTTTTAATCCTTCTCTTCCAAAATCAGTTTGAAGGTACTGAGTATTTCTTCATCGTCCATGCCCAGTTTCCTGCACCCGTCTATGCCATTTTCAAAACTTGCCTGAATATCTTTAAGTATTGCCTCCCTTACAAATTCGGCGCCTGCCTCGGCTACAACCGAACCTTTTCCCGGTCTTGTAATAATGTAACCTCCGGCTTCAAGATTTTCATACGCCTTTTTAACGGTAATTACGCTTATCCCCAGTTCCCTTGCAAGAGCTCTTATTGAGGGAAGTTCAAAACCTGCTTCCAGTTTGCCGTTCATTATCAGATCAATAATCTGCTTTTCAATTTGTTCATACAGCGGCGTAGGATCACTGTTTGACAATGCAATAAACAAAACATCACCTCAAGTTCCGCAATAGTGTTATACTGTATATATTGCTTTATATACAATATAACACTTTATATATACAGTGTCAATAGTTTATATGAAAACAGCAAAAGCCTGAATAAATCTGCTATTCACAAATTTATCCAGGCTTTTAAACTTAAATATGAATTAAATTTAAATAATTTAGTGAACTTTATTAGCATTAAATAAAACATTAAATGTCCAGTTTCCTGTGTTTGAACGTCCTTTTCCTGCTTGCATAGTCCGCAACCATGTGTCCGTTTCCGATAAGCTTATATTTGTAAATAATCAGCCCGTCCAGGCCTACAGGTCCTCTTGCATGAATTTTATTGGTGCTTATGCCGACCTCTGCTCCAAAACCGTATCTGAAACCGTCGCTGAATCGTGTGGAACAGTTCCAGAACACATTGCCTGAATCCACCAGGTTCATGAAAAGTTCCGCGTTCTCTTTGTTCTCCGTCACTATTGAATCAGTATGCCCTGAACCATACATATTAATATGGTCAATAGCTTCCTGTATGCTGTCCACCACTCTCACAGAAAGCTTGTAATCAAGATATTCCGTTTTCCAGTCAGCTTCTGTGGCAGGATTAACCTCAATAAATTTCCTGGTCTTTTCACATCCCACAAGTTCAACATTTCTTTTTTCCATTTCACTTTTCAGCAAAGGCAAAAACTTTTCAGCAATACTGCCGTGGACCAATAATGTCTCCAATGCATTGCATACGGCTACATACTGCGTTTTTGAGTCAATAACAATATCCAATGCTTTATTTATATCTGCGTATTCATCGACATAGCAATGGCATATTCCGTCTGCATGCCCCAGCACCGGGATGTTTGAGTTGTCCATAATATATTTTACGAACTCGTTTGACCCTCTTGGGATTATAAGGTCAATGTATTCGTCAAGCTTTAGCATTTCATTCACGTCATCCCTTGTTTCAAGAAGCTGAATCCAGCCTGACGGTATGCCTGCCTTTTCAGTGGCTTCTTTTATAATTTCCGCCAGAATCCTGTTTGTATTTTTTGCCTCGCTCCCGCCCTTGAGCAAAACAGCATTCCCGCTTTTCAGGCATAATGTGGATATCTGGACCAGGGCATCCGGCCTTGACTCAAAAATAATTCCAATAACTCCTATGGGACAGCTTACTTTATAAAGCGTCAGCCCCTCGTCCAATTCGGTGGCAGCCAATGTCTTTCCCACCGGATCAGGCAGCTTTATAAGGCTGTTTATACCGTCAATTACATCCTGTATCTTGCCGTAATCAAATTTCAGTCTCTTAAGAAGCGGAAGGGCAAGTTTCTCCTTCTCGCTTCTTTCCAAATCCTCACTGTTCGCCTTTACTATTTCATCTTTTCTTTCATTAAGGGCTTCTGCAATTTTCTTCAATGCGCTGTCCTTCAATTGAGTGCCGGCTGCGGCCAGTTCAATGGACGCTTTTTTGGCAAGTTCGGCCTTTTTTATTATATCTGACATAATATCACACCTTTAACAAACTAATTTTCCTAAAATCAGCACAGTATTACTATAATAATATTATAGCAGTTTCCTTTACGCAACAAAAATACCCCAGTGGTTTCTTTTAAGAAATAAAAAATACCATATAAGCTGCATTTCCGCAATGTCTATTCCGCAACAGGAGCGCATAAAATATGTATGATGCATTAAAACTAAAATGTTGACTTGACCTTATGATTATGATATATTTTTTCCTGTTCATTGGAAAAATGTTGGTACAAAGCGGCAAATCAGCATACAGGCTGCTTTCGGTCTGGTTTGCCATGAAAGAGGATGGAAATGGGATTAATTGAATTGTTTATGGTCGCTATAGGCTTGTCAATGGATGCTTTTGCTGTTTCACTCTGCAAAGGACTTTGCATGAAAAAGATAAATTACCGTCATGCAGTGATAATTGCCGCTTTCTTTGGAGGATTCCAGGCATTAATGCCGCTTCTTGGCTGGCTGTTGGGACATCAGTTTGATCAATATATAACCAAATATGACCATTGGGTCGCTTTCACCTTGTTGTCTTTCATCGGGGGAAAGATGCTGGTTGAGGCATTCAAGCAGGATGAAGAATGTCCAAAATGTACCATGCTACTCGATTTAAAAGAACTGGTCATTCTGGCAATAGCAACCAGTATTGACGCCCTTGCAGTGGGTATCACTTTTGCATTCCTGCGGGTTATTATTCTGCCCGCTATTGCTATCATAGGATTTATTACATTTGCCATTTGCTTTGCAGGTGTGGTTGTCGGCAACAGGTTCGGCGTCAAATACAAAAGCAAGGCTGAAATTGCAGGTGGCTTTGTCTTGATTTTTATCGGAATAAAAATATTGATTGAGCACCTGAGTGCGCAATAAGCGGCTTACACTATCAATCCGGCCTGTTATACCGGTTTGTTCAGCAACATTTAATGAACAAACGTTATTAACTTCTGATGCATGTGTGTTTTTGCTAAATACTCCTTCCCAATTCCCTTGCATCAATCAGGCTCTGACAACCGGTAATATCTCCTTTATCACTGACTCCTTTCTGAGCAATAATGCCCACATCCTTCCAGCCTGTATAACTGATAATTTTTTTGTATTGGCTAATTACCGGTTCTACCGTTGTTGCATCGGTATCCGCACAGACCAGTAATAATGCTGAAGACTTTATAGGCAAAGGCTTCGATTCATTCACAAACATTCTATCGATCACAGCCTTTAATTGAGCAGAAAAACCCCACCAGTAAATTGGACTTGCTAAAACAAGCATGTCAGCTTTGTATAATTCTTTGTAGATTTCCTGCATTTCATCTTTTTGAGCACATTCCCCCCTATGAGTAAAACAATGTTTGCAATCCAGGCATCCATTTATTTTCATTCTCGCAACATTGAATTTGACAACTGTATGTCCAGCTTCCTTAGCTCCTTCAACAAAAGCATCTGCAAGTGCCTCAGTGTTTCCGCCTTTTCTGGGGCTTCCATTTACGACCACAATATTTTTAAACATTCCCATTAACTCCTTTTCATTTATTTATCATTCTATATTATTGTAGCACATATTTGAGTCAGTTGATAAAACCTTGAAAATGACATTCCTCAAAGTGGTGTGTCCCTTTCTTGAATAAAGCCGGTTGAAGCTTGTTATAACACCTCAACCGGCTTTATTAACTAAGATTATTAAGAATTACTCTATTTATTCTGGAGTTTGTACATGATTTTAAAGCCCTGATCTTCTATAGCTTTCTCAATTTCCAATGTGTTTAATGAATTAATTCCTATTACTATTGCGCTCTTGCCGCTGGTACCGCGATAAACCGCAACATGGGTAATATTCACACCAAACTCCCCGATAATACTGGTCAGCCTGGACAAAGTTCCGGGCGCATCAATTGCTTCAACTGTAAGACGGGTTCCCGGCTCACGGAATCCTAACAACTGAATGAATGAATCAAAAATGTCACTTTCTGTGATAATACCTACAAGTTTGTTGCCATCAACTACCGGGAGAGAGCCTATATCGTGGTCTCTCATCAGGGTTGCCGCCTCCTCAAGAAGAGCGTCAGGAGAAATAGTGATTATGTCTTTTGTCATAATCTGGCTTACTTTAGTCTTAGACAATAAATATGTCAACTCACCAATGCTGAAAGTAGTCGCTTTTGAAGGAGTGGCGCGCAGAATATCCTCTTTTGTAACTATCCCTATCAGTTTTCCATTTTTTACTACGGGCAACCTTTTAATGCCGTGTTGCTCCATTAATTCATGAGCATCAGGAATTGTTTGGTCAGGAGAGATGGTAAATGGGTTTGCAGTCATCTTATTTCTTACAAACATAATTTTACCCCCCTAAATATGCTTTTTTAATCTCATCACTCTGCATCAATTCGGATCCTGTCCCTGAAAGAACAATAGACCCTGTCTCTAATACATATGCACGGTGGGCGACTTGCAATGCCATGCTTGCGTTTTGTTCTACCAGCAATATTGTAGTTCCGGCCTTGTTTATATTTTTTATTATATTAAAGATCTCCTGAACAAGGAACGGCGCAAGCCCCATGGATGGTTCATCAAGGAAAAGAATTTTTGGACGGCTCATAAGTGCACGGCCTATAGCCAGCATCTGCTGTTCTCCTCCGGATAAAGTGCCGGCTAATTGTTTTTTCCTGTCTGAAAGAATTGGAAAATGTTCATAAACCATTTTCAAATCCCTGGTTATTCCTTCTTTATCCTTACGAAGGTATGCGCCTAATTCAAGATTTTCAAGCACCGTCATATCAGGAAAAATCCTGCGGCCCTCCGGAGCATGGGAAATACCCCTCTTGACCCTTTCCTGTGCGGAAGTTGCTGTGATATCCTCCCCATCAAGTAAAATTGTTCCGTTTCTGGGCTTTTTTAAACCTGAAATGGTGCGCAGGGTTGTAGTTTTGCCAGCACCGTTGGCTCCAATCAACGTAACTATCTCCCCGTCGTTTACCATAAAAGAAATTCCCTTTAATACATGGATTACTCCGTAATGCACATCCATATTTCTAATTTCAAGCATTGCTAACATCCTCTCCTAAATAAGCCTCTATTACCCGCTTATTCGTTTTAATTTCATCCGGAGTTCCTTTGGCAATTACCATTCCGTAGTCCAGAACATATATACGCTCACAGATTTTCATAACCAATGACATATCATGCTCAATAAGAATTATAGTCAGGTTGAACTTTTCCCTTATCCATTTTATAAGTTCTGTCAGCTTTGCTGTCTCTGCCGGGTTCATTCCGGCAGCAGGCTCATCGAGCAGCAGGAGAACAGGATTTGTCGCAAGCGCGCGTGCAATCTCAAGATGCCGCTGTTCACCATAGGGAAGGTTCTTAGCATATTCATCCTTTTTATCATCAAGTTTAAAAATCTTAAGCAGTTCAATGCTCTTCTCCATCAATTTCTTTTCTTCCCTGTGGTAAGAAGGCAAATGAAGGAAACCTGACAGCAAACCATATTTTACATTCTTGTGCATGGCTATGCGTACATTATCAAGCACTGTCAAATCCTTAAACAGCCTAATATTCTGAAATGTCCTTGCCACTCCGTTCATGCAGACTTTGTAAGGTTTTAACCCTTGCAGAGCTGTGTTTTTGCCTTCTTTTGAAAGGGTAATAGTACCGGCAGTCGGCACATAAACACCGGTTAACAGGTTGAACACCGTTGTTTTCCCCGCACCGTTCGGACCTATCAACCCGACAAGTTCTCCCTGTTCCAGCTTGATATTTACATTGGAAACAGCTGTTAAGCCGCCAAAGGATTTAGTCAATTTTTCTATATTTAAAATAACGGACATAACCTAAACCCTTCCTTTCTTAGACTTAAAACGTTGCTCCAGCTTGCTCATGCCGGATTTCAGATTTCCACCCAGCCTGTTAAAAACTGCAAGGGTAACTTCCTTCGATCCCATTAGTCCCTGTGGACGGAAAAGCATTATAACAACTAAAAGCAACGCATAAATAACCATACGGAGCTCAGAAAAAGACTGCAAAAACGTGGATATAATCTCCAGAAGTATGGCCGCCAGAATTGAACCGGACACGCTTCCTAGTCCGCCAAGCACTACGATAACCAGAACGTTAACCGACTTTAAAAAGTCAAAAATATTGGGCTTCAAAAAATAAAAATAGGACGCATAAAGAGCTCCTGCAATGCCAGCACAAAATGCTCCGATAATAAAGGCTATAACCTTGTACTTTGTTGTATTTATACCCATTGAATCAGCTGCAATCTCATCCTCACGTATAGCAATGCAGGCACGCCCGTGAGTGGATTTTAAAAAGTTGGTAATGAGCAAAACAGTGCCTACCATAAAAATAAACAACCAGGTCCAATTGGTAAATCTTGGAATATTCTGCAAGCCGGCTGCTCCATTGGTAATTTTTAAATTAATGAAGATAATGCGAATGATTTCCGCCATACCAAGAGTTGCAATGGCAAGGTAGTCACCTCTTAACCTCAGTGTCGGCAAACCGACTATAAAGCCCACCAAAGCAGCAAAGATGGCTCCTGCAAAAACACCCAGGAAAAATCCAAAGATAGTAGGCATTCTTAGTGTAATTATGGCGCAGGTATAAGCTCCTATGGACATAAAGCCTGCATGCCCTAAAGAGAACTGGCCTGTAAAACCCGTAATCAGGTTTAAACTGACAGCTAAAATAATATTAATGCAAATGGCCGTCAGTGTGTTTTGCAAATATGCATCAATAATATCGGCATAAATCAGCAACTGAACAATAATGAAGGTGAGAGCAAGGAAAATCAGCTTTCTTACTGCTTGTTTCTCGAATATCTTTTTCACCGTTTACACCTTCTCTCCTGTGTTTTTACCAAGCAACCCGGTTGGCTTCACTATCAGAATCAGAATTAGGATTCCAAACACGACCGCATCTCTATACAAAGAACCACCGTAACCTGAAACAAACACTTCCACCATACCTATAAAGTATCCACCTATCATAGCTCCAGGTATGATTCCGATACCTCCGAAAACCGCAGCGACAAAAGCTTTAAGTCCCGGAAGGACCCCCATAAGCGGATTGATTGAATTGTAATAAACGCCGACCAAAACGCCTGCAGCCCCGGCCAGAGCAGAACCTAAAGCAAATGTAAAACTGATGGTTCCGTCAATATTGATTCCCATAAGCTCTGCAGCATCACGGTCCATTGAAACTGCACGCATCGCTTTGCCGATCCTTGTCTTCCTTACTATAAACTGCAGAAGTATCATTAAAACTACGGTAATGACCAGTATCATTACTTGCTGCATAGTAATTACAACGTTTCCAAAATTGAATCTTTCTGTCATTATTCCTGTCATTTCCGGGTAAGAACGTGAAGTCGCCTTGACAAAAAACATAGTACCATATTCCAGAAACATTGAAACGCCTATTGCGGTTATCAGCACTGCAATTCTTGTCGCATTTCTTAAAGGTTTATATGCTATTTTTTCAATAGCAACACCAAGTAAGGTGCAAACCACCATAGCAATCAACAGGGATGGAACAAACCCAAGGCGGAAAGTGGTCATACAAAAATATCCTACATAAGCGCCAATCATATATACATCACAATGGGCAAAATTAATTAATTTTATAATTCCGTATACCATAGTATAGCCCAAAGCAATCAGCGCATAAATACTGCCTAACGATATACCGTTGATAACCTGTTGTAACAGCTGTTCCATATTCTATCCCTTCTTTCGGTCGTTAGTCTACTCTTTTCGGGTTATAATAAAATTTACCGGGTTATAATTAAATTATACTGAAAATAACAGCATGCATACAAGTAGGGACTTTTTATGTCCCTACTTGTATGCCTAAGTTCCAATATTTATCTTTAGCAACTATTCTTTCTTATTAAACAGAATTTACTCACCGGCCCTGATAACCGAATCCTGCTTACCGTTTGCCAATTTGATAACAACCAGTTTCTTTACGGCGTTGTGATTTTCATCGATGCTGATGGTACCTGTTACGCCTTCAAAATTAGTTGTTTTTTCAAGCGCGTCCTTAATAGACTCTCCATTAAGGGCTGCAGCACGGCGAATACCGTCTGCAACAAACATTGCTGCATCATAACCAAGTGCGTTGAATGCATCCGGCTCTTTATTATATTTTGCTTTAAATTCCTCAATGAAGTCTTTAACTACATTGCTCTCATCAAGTGATGAATAATGGTTTGAGAAATAAATGTCATTGAGAGCTTCTGCGCCGGCAAGATCAAGAAGTACGGGAGAATCAAAACCGTCTGCCCCTAAAATAGGAACATTGATTCCCTGCGCGCGGGCCTGCTTGATGATAAGGCCTGCTTCCTCATAATATCCGGGAACAAAGATAACGTCAAATTGCTGTCCTTTAATCTTTGTTATAATTGAATTGAAATCTTTGTCTCCGGCAACATATGCTTCCCTGGTAACAACAGAACCTCCTCCTGCTTCAAAAGTTTTGGTGAAGTTCTCTGCCAAGCCCTTTGCGTAATCACTTGCACTGTCCATGATAATAACGGCTTTCTTTGCTGAAAGATTATTGAGTGCAAAGTTTGCCATTGCAGTTCCCTGGTATGAATCGCTGAAACAGATGCGGAAAGCGTATTCCTTGACACCGGAAGCATCGGCGGTTACATCATCTGCCGTTGCAGAACCTGAAATAACAGAAACCTTGTGCTTTATTGCTTCAGGTATTGTTGCTTTGAAACAACCTGTAGTTGCAGGGCCGATTACTGCAAGAACATTGTCTTTGGTCATCAACCTTGTGGAAAGAGCAGTTGCTTCAGCAGGCTCAGACTTGTTGTCATACTCAACCAATACAATCTTTTTGCCGTTTATGCCGCCTTCAGAGTTGATTTTATCAACCGCCAGCTTTATGCCTTCCACAGAACCCTGCCCATATGTTGCGGCTGGACCTGACAGCTCATAGTTAATGCCTATTTTGATCACATCTTCGGTTTTTTCATCTTTTTCTCCTTTGACCTGTTCTTCTTTTTGCGATTCAGTGCCTTTTGTGTCCTCATTGTCTTTTGCTCCTGAACCTGAGCAGCCTGCAAAAAGTGTAATAGTCAATACAGCTATAAGCAGAATACTAATAATTTTTTTCATATTTATTTACCCCCTGTTTTATATTTTCATTTATCTTAATTGTATAAAAAAAGCTTTGCCTCAAAAATAGAGACAAAACTGTTCGTTCTGCGGTACCACTCTCAATTGCCGGCAAAAAAGCCGACCCCTCAGCGCATCTCAGAGCACAAGCCCTTCGACGCAACATTCTAACGGTTGTCAACCGGTCAAACCTACACAAACATAAACGTTCTTCAGCCGACTGCTCATGGGAGAGCTATGTCATAGACCCAAGACTTATCTCTCAGCAAATGATAAGTTCTCTGTACTTGCAGTCATATGATTTTTCCCCAATCATCGCAAGTTTATTTATTTTTGTAGTAATTTTATACAATACTCTTATATTTGTCAATCGGTTTTATGCAAAAGGTATAAATTTACTTTACTTAATAACAACTTTATAAGTGCCTAAAAAAAGGACACTCTGTATCAAAGAATGTCCATGATATTAATTAAAAATGATGCTTTAAACTGTTTATACCCCTTCATCTGCATTTTTCGGACAATGCGGCATAATTAAGCGATGATAGTATATCGTACATGATATCTGCTGCATGGTCAATATTATCTTCTATATACTGGCGTGCTTCGCATGCCTCAAAATCGTTGGCTTCAATCGCGTCCATCCGGGCACAAAGCGATTTGGCAGCTTTTTTCCCGGCTTCACGCACAATACGCGTCCACATGTTTACACGAACCACTCCATCCTCGGAAAATCCGCGGATATCTTCGTCTTTCAGGCTGGATGTGCCATGCAGAACCAGCATTGGCCTGCCCAGGTTTGCCGTCAATTCCTGTGCACGCTTTTTTAAATATACTTTTCCGGTACTGGTAGATTGCTGCTCTGTACCAAGATCTGCTACGAGAAAGTCAACCTTGGTCCTTTTTACAAATTCAACAGCTTTTTCTACATAGTTATCAACTTGATGAGACTCTTTGGCCCCGCTTACTCCAAGGCTCTCCAGGGCTCCTTCCACCAGCACGCGATGTCCGTATTCTTTTACGTACTTTGCTGTAGCTTCCATTTTCTCTTCAATCGGATATTGCTGCATATCAAACATTACGCTGGCAAAGTAATCCAGTCCTTCTGTCAATTCCCAGCGGTCCTTTATAGGATCTGCATGGTCAAGATGCGGTAATACGCAAACATTGGCATACGGCGCATCTGGACCGTCGCAAAGCAGTTTGCAATACTGCATTACAGCCATTATACCGATTTTATGATTCCCGCTTCGTGTTACCCGCTTGGCCTGCTGCATATACTGGTAGTGGGACGTCATAGCCACAGCTACTGGTATATCTTTTATGTTATGGTCAGCCGCAAATTTGTCTGCCGCCCGCAATATTGCTTCAACGTTCCAATGGCTGGCTGTACAAAATATCGCCATGCTTGCTTTACTGCGTATCAAACGGTTAATGGCATCAGAAGCCTGTTCTCTGTCTGTTATAAAAGGCATTGTATCCCTCCTGTTTTCGTTGTAATTTCAGCTTAATTTATTGAAAAACATTTTTCCCAAAATCATTGTGGCAAGAATATTAATATTATCGTCAAAGACATTGATGTCAGCATCATAGCCTTCAGCCAGGCGGCCAATATGATTCTGCTCATTTATCATACGCGCTGGCGTCAGAGTTATCATCTTTACAGCATCTACAATAGGAATATGGGCATCTTTATAAAGTGTCCTTACCAGCCTGTCGGTAGTTGCAACACTGCCTGCAAATGCCACTCTCGATGCAAGCATGCACACTTCATCCTCAACCAGCAAATCCATGTCAAAACATCTGAAACTGCCATCAGGAGCCCCTGAAAGTATCGCATCAGTTGTAGCATGCATTCTGTCAGGCCCCTTTACTTTATGAATTAACCGCAGCAGCTCAGCCGGAACGTGTCTTCCGTCACATATGGCTTCCACTGTTATTTCATCATGGAGCAACGCTGCTTCACAAACGCCGATTTGTGGATAGAAATAACAGTTTGAAAGCATAGACTGGGCATTGTATATATGAGTTATATGAGTAAATCCTGCTTCAATGGCACGCATGAACATGGAATAATCCCCGTTTGAGTGTGCTATTGACATTAGAATTCCCTGAGGTGCCAACCTTCTTGCCATATCCAGCACACCTTCGACCTCCGGAGAAGCAGATACACGACGGACAATTCCTGTATCAATGAGCTCCATGTATTCAGACGGGTCCGCCTTATAGAGGTATTCCGGATTTTGTGCGCCTGCACATACAGGGTTCATATAATTGCCTTCAATATGCGCTCCTAATATTCTTGCTCCTTCGTTAGGCATGCCCATTGCCTCTTTAATGCATTTAAGCGCCGCCAGAACCTCATCATGCGAAGCAGACGCTGTTGTAGGCAAAATGGATGTCGTGCCGTGCATGGCATGAAATTTGGTACCCCGGTGTAAATCCTCCAAATTACCCGAAAAAAACGGGGCTTCATAAGCACCATGTACATGGAGATCAACAAAACCTGGACTTATAAAGTTGCCTTTACAGTCTACAAGTGTTCCTGTTTTTTCAAAGTCATCTCCCTTAAAGACGCGAATTATCTTACTGCCCTCCACCTCGACGCCACCGTGAAAAACTGTTTCAGGTGTTATTACACTTCCGTTATAAAATATTGTTTTCATAATATCCCCCTTTTTGCCTGTATGGCAACATTTTGCCCATTACCTGGTATTAACCCTTATCCGCACCATTCTACAATAAAGTCTGCCAGGCTTTGAGCACAAATACCAAGACTTTCTATATCCAACCACTCATCAGGGGCATGCACATTTCCGCCGATAGGTCCGAAAATTGCAGCGTTCATACCGCCTATTTCAGTTATTGCAAATAAATCACATGAAGCAAGGCCTCCGCAAATCACCGCCTTATCAGTGTATCGTCTCGCGCATTCAGCTAACAGTTGCGTGCCGGGATGATTAGGATCACTATAGCCTGGACGGCAGTAGTGGTATTCAAGCTCAACGCTAAGCGCCTTAGGTTCAGAGAAACGCGAATACAGGAACTCTTTGAACCCTGCTTCAAGACTTTCCGCAGTTTCGCCAGGATATGACTGCAGGATTACCTCTATCCAAGCGTTGATAGGTACGGAAAGCTGCCCGCTCTCATAAGCTTCTCCGGCTTTCACCTTGGTAATTATTGTCTGTATTTTTTGATCAACGTTTTTCCATAGTTCAGGCACAGGTGTTTCTTTTATTCGTTTTTCTGCGTACTCCCCTATAAGGTTTATTACCTCGGCAATACCATATGCAGGATTTTTTATTTTAACGCCGGTATACGGCATACCTGCCTCGCCTTCAAGGGTTATTTTAAATATTATACCTCCGACACAGGCAGGATTTATCTTAAGACCTGAAAATTCAAGCAATACAGCATAATCAGCGTTATATCCTTTCAGCCGTGACGCTATGGTTCCATTTGCCCCTGCGTATTCCTCATCTACAACGGATTCAAATATTATATCGCCTTTCGGTACAAAACCGTTTTCTTTAAGCATTTTAAGGACCACAACCGCAAGGGCGAGGCCACCTTTCATGTCAGCGCAACCCCTGCCGTATAATCTCCCGTCCTTAATCAACGGTTCAAAAGGTTGTGTTATTGTCCAGGGCAATGGTTCAATCGGAACAACATCCATGTGCCCTGTCAAGAGCAATGATTTTCCGCCACCGGTACCTTTCCACACTGCCACAATATTATTGCGTCCTTCGAAGTTTCTATGTAAAAATTCAGGATTGTGGTTGTATTCTGGTAAATCTTTAGGTGAAAATTCATCTATGATAAATTGCATATTTTCCAGGTACTTCTTTAAATATTCTTGCCCTGGCTTTTCATTGCCGTCAGGAGGAAAATTCACGGTAGGTATTCGTACTAAATCGCAAATAAGGTCAAGCAACTGCTGTTTATAATTATCTGTAAAAATATACTTGTTTTTCATAGCCATACCCTCTTTACATAAGTTTTGTCACATCATTCATAACCCATTTTTACAGAAAGCGCCACTTAACAGTGGCGCTTTCCATGAAAATTATAACTTTTCAGTATGTCAAGCATTTAAAGAGAATTATTATTCAAAATACTCCCTGTATTGGTCTATATTTGTAGAGTCTATTGGGAAGAACTCAACATACTGTACAGGTTCAACTTCCTTGCCTGAGAAGTAATCAGCAACTGCCTGCAATACGAGTCTTACTACCTGCTCAGGTGAATCCGGAGCTCCTACGCCCATTCTGTAGTAGGCCTCAGGATCAGCAATCATTCTTAATGGTTCAGCGCCATTACAACCTGAAGAAACTACTATAGTTCCCTTAATACCGTTTGTTTCGAGAGCGCTCACAGCACCCATAGCTCCATTGTCAACTGCGCACCAAATAACATCGATTGGCTTCATTATATTGTTGTTAACTATGTTTGCAGCAGATTCACGTGTTTCGCCGAAGTCCTGATTGAAGACTATCTCAATGTTCTCTTCGCCTAATTCTTCTTTAAGTACCTCAAGGAACCTTTCTCCACGAACACGGGTGTGATCTGCATTTAACATAGCCAAAAGACCTACTTTTACTTTTCCGCCGAGTTTTTCCCTTGCATAGTTTGCTACCCAACGTGCTGCAATTTCACCGGTTTTTGCGTGATCCCATGCAACCCATGCAACAAGATCTTCGTACGGTGTGTAAGAGTCGAATGCAAATACAGGTATGCCAGCAGCAGTAGCAGCTTCAAGAGTTGGAATTATACCTTCTGAGCTGACAGGGTCTACAATTATGGCGTCATATTTCTTGCTGATAAAGTCCTCGACTTGCTTCTGCTGGGTTTCTGCATTCAGGTTGCCATCCTGGACGTTTATCTCGCCGAACCCCATTTCAGCACCCTGTAATTCAAACTGCCTTTTTACTTCTGTACACCATTCATCATACAATGTAATGTGAGCAATACCAAGACGCTTTCCTTCCCAAGGTTTCTTTTCTTCTGTTGTAGTAGTTTCTTCTTTATCTGTAGTTTCAGCAGGTTTCTGTTCCTCTGCAGTAGTTGCAGGCTCAGTTTTGGCAGTATCAGGTTCCTCCTTCTTGGCTCCTCCGCAGCCAGAAAGGATACCAACCACCATCAGCACTACAAGTACCAGAGAAATTAGGCTTTTTTTACTCATCATCCTTCCCCCTTATTGTTTTTTTGTTTTTATTATCTATATCGCGTTATGCGATATGACCAGAATTTATACTCTTTATAAAACAGTGACACTAAACGCATAACTCAAGTATTTTTTCTTGCGTTGCTTCTTCCCGTGTAAGTTCGCCTTTCAATTCTCCTTCATGCATAACAAGTATCCTGTCACTCATACCTAAAATTTCAGGAAGCTCTGATGATATCATTATTACAACTTTGCCCTGTCTGATGAGATCATTAATGAGCAAGTATATTTCCCTTTTTGCACCTACGTCTATTCCGCGAGTCGGTTCGTCCAGAAAGATTATATCACTTCCTTTAAGCAACCATTTGGCAACTACAACCTTCTGCTGGTTTCCTCCTGACAGATACTGTACCTCTGTCTCAATAGAAGGTGTAGAAATATCCAGCTTCTTGACATATTCATTACTGTACTCTTTTTCTTTCCTTTTGCTGACCAGACCTGAAGGTGAGAGTACCTTTTCCATACTTGCCATACATATGTTGTTTCTGACACTTAATATTTGAACAAGACCCTGTGTCTTCCTGCTTTCAGGCACCAAACCAAAACCGCTGCTGATAGCTGCCCGGAAATTGCTGAACTTAATAGGCTTGCCGTATAATAAAACCTCACCGGAATCAATTTTGTCTATACCCAGTATTGCACGCGCAAGCTCAGTTCTTCCTGAGCCGACAAGACCAGCTATGCCGACAAGTTCGCCTTTCCGCACTTTAAAACTTATATTCTTCAAAACTCCCTTCCGGCAAAGATTTCTTACTTCAAGCACTGTTTCTCCTACTTCAAATTTTTCTTTAGGATATTCATTCACAAGTTCGCGGCCAACCATCATAGATATCAAAGTACGTTTATCTATGTCTTTGACCGGCACAGTACCTATACATTTGCCGTCACGAAGCACCGTTACATTATCAGCAAGGTCGAAAATTTCTTCCAACCTGTGCGATATGTATATTATGGTGATACCATTCGCACGCAGTTTACGTACAGTTTCAAACATTATCTTTTGCTCTTTTTCAGTTAAAGTTGCCGAAGGCTCATCCATTATAAGCAACCTACAGTTATGATTGACAGCTTTGCATATTTCAATCATCTGCTTTTGGGCAACTGAGAGGTTAATGACAGGCTCATTCACATCTATGGACATTCCAAATTTGTCCAGCAACTCCCTGGCTTTCTTCCGCATACTCTTCCAATCAACACGTATTCCTTTATATATCAGGTTGCCTAAGAAAATATTCTCAGCAATCGAAAGCGGTTCAGAAAGCTTTAATTCCTGGTGCACTACACTTATTCCCTTGCATAGGGATTCATATGGAGTTTTAAAGCGCACCTTTTCCCCGGCAAGGGTTATAGTTCCTTCATCCGGTTGATATATTCCGGCGAGAATTTTAATGAGGGTTGACTTGCCGGCGCCGTTTTCACCGACAAGCGCATGTATGCTTCCTTCTTTAACCTCAAAACTCACCCTGTCAAGAGCTTTTACACCGGGAAAACTCTTCGATATGCCGTCTAATATAAGCAAGTTATTATTCATTGCTTGAAACACCTTCTTTTAGATAATTCAGCGTTTATTACGGATTACGTCAATAACTACCGCGCCAATAAGCACACAACCTTTTAGCACGTCCTGCACGAAGGGGTCAACATTGAGCATTGTCATTCCGTTGAAGAACAGCGTAAGGAATATAGCACCGAAAAGCGCCTGAATGATTTTACCTCTGCCACCGGCTAAGCTTATTCCGCCAATAATACAGGATATCATTGCGTCAAATTCATATAGATTTCCATTTGTGAGAGCAGCGCTGTCAAGCCTTGTTACCAAGATGACACTCGATATTGCACATAACGTGCCGGCTATGGTAAATGTAATCGCTTTATATTTCTTAACATCTATTCCTGCAAAATATGCAGCCTCCGCTCCTCCGCCTATGGCATACAGCGAACGTCCGAACTTGGTATAATGCATTAACAGCATGAATATCACATAAAAGGATATCATAATTACAACGCTTACCGGCACTCCATACTGGCTTCCTCCGATAAAACCTCTCCCAAAAAACTGGATTTCTTTAGGCATTCCCGGTATAGGAGAAGCCTGCGTAATTATTTTGGCAAAACCTCTGGATATCATTTGAGAGCCTAATGTAACTATAAACGCAGGAATTTTAACATACGATACAAACACTCCGTTAAATGCGCCAACAGCTGTACCTACAACCAGAGTAACCAATATGGCTATCCATGGATTGACTCCGCCAAACTTGATTAACCATGCAAGAATACACGAAGTCAGACATACGTTTTGTCCAAGGGACAGGTCAAACTCTGCTGATGTGACAATCATTGCCTGGCCTATAACAACTATGGCAATTGTAGTTGTCTGCTGAAATATGTTCCTGATATTATTGTAGGTGAAAAAATAAGGCGAGGCCAGGGAGAAAATAACAGTGAGTATGAATATTCCTATAATGATTGCATAATTCTTTGTAATCTTTGAGATAGTTTCAAAAACGCGGTTTACTCCATTCAATCTGCTTGATTCAATACTGGTTTCTGCTCTCATGAAAGACACTCCTCAAGTAAAGAATATTTTGGAAAAGAAACTTATTCCAAGAATTTGTAATATAACACTGCCGCCTTTTAAATCTCATGAATCTAATCCAAATTGCATAAATTTGAAATAGCTAAGCCAGCCTGCTGATTCAATCGCGGATTTAAACGCGGATTCAACTGCATCTTCAAACGTTTGAATCTGGTAAAATATTTAGTTATGCAGTTTTAGCCTTATTTATTAATGTTCTTTGATTAATAATTTAACTTTAATTATTATCATCGAACTTATTAATTAAATAATAACATTGAAAAAAATTATTGTCAATACTTTTTCCAATGTTTCAATACTAATTTGCAACGTCCATATTTTGCGAAGATTGATGCTTCAGCCAGGAAAATTGCTTGATATTACAACTAATATATACAAATCTATTCTAGTATTTTTTATGTGAAATATTACACATAAAGGAGATACTATTGAAATTATAATTAATTTATGCTATGATATTAATTAATTACATACAGAGGAGTACACTTTATAATGCCAATTATTAATAATGCCAGGAAAAACATTATTAATCAATCTTTAATAAAGGAAGGCAACCTTAAAGCTCTGTTCAGTTTAATATACCACAGGCAGCCTATTTCACGCTCAGAGCTTTCGGAACTGACAGACTTGCGTCCAACTACGGTTTCATCGCTTGTAGACGAGCTAATCCAAGGTGGGCTTGTAATCTCTGTCGGGACTGGCGACACAAAAAATATTGGCAGAAAGCCTATCATGCTTGAGATCAATCCGAGCGGCGCATACTTTGCAGCTTTTAGATGGTGCCGGAATGGATTGCAGTATTATCTCTACGATTTAAGATGCAATATTGTCGAGCATCAGACTATTCCAATCGATGGAGCTGAAAATTTTGCAAGAACCATATATGAAACAATACTAAATAATACGTTTCGAAAAATTAAAAAGCAGAAGTTGCTTGCAGTTTGCATTTCTATTCCAGCAATGATAGACAATACCAATTATGCTCTTTTTTCCAGCGCCGTTGGATTGAAAGACAACAAAAATATAATTCCCGAATTGATTGAATTATTTCCTTCTCTTCCTATTATTATAGGTAATGAATCCATTTTCTTCACGTATGCCGAAAAGGAATGCGGATGCGCAAAAAACACAAAAAATTTATTCTATGTTAACATTTCTGATGGTGTTGGAGCCGGCATTATACTAGATGGCAAGCTTTACAAAGGAAGTACAGGTTTTGCAGGCGAATTCGGACATACAACTATTGATTTGAACGGCGTGGAATGTGAGTGTGGCAATCATGGGTGTCTTGAGAACTATCTCAGCCTTCCTTCTATCGTAAAAAATTATTCCAGCCGTGCTGAAAGCAAGGGACTTCCGCCTGTAAAAAGCATTGATGAAGTAGCAACTGCATATAGCAACAACGATCCGGTTGCATCCGAGACTATCCGTGAAGTAGCTCATGTTCTTGCTTTTGGCCTTTACAATGTTATTACGCTGTTAAACATTGATATTGTAATTATCGGCGGCGGGATACAAAAATTCGGCATTCAGTTTTTGGATGAGGTTAGGAAACACTTACAACCACGTGCTGGAATTAACAAAATGTTTGAGAGATGCTCCATTGCCTTCTCTACTCTGGACAACAGCGGAGCCTGCCTCGGAGCTGTAAGATATTTTATCGACAATATCATGACTATAAGCATTGACCTTGAAAACAACCTCTATATATATTAGTACAAACATATTAATACAATCAGCTGATTTAACCAGCTGCGTTGGCCCAAAAAAGAGAAACAATACAAACAAGCTTTTTTCTGCAGCTAAAGCTGACAACTTGTAATTACCCGTTAAAATGTCATTTCTTATAATATTCTTTTACAATATGCCGACGCAGCATTTGCTGGCTTACGTAACAAAAAGGTTCAGTAATACTGAACGCTTAAATAAAATAATTAGTGAGGTGTATAAAATGGTTGAAAGCAGGAAGTATATTCCAAAAGAAGAATATCTTCAAAGAATTAAAAACCTTCAAAAGCGGATGCGGGCTGAAGATATCGATATATTGCTGACTCACGCATGCGAATGTGAATCAGCGAATGTAAGATATCTTAGCGGTTTTTGGGCAGTCTTTGATTTTGCCGGGGTCCTGGTACCGCGGGAAGGTAATGCAATATTGCTGACCGGAGGACCAGAGTCATATGATTTTGCAGTCCAGTTTGCAAACATAGACGATATAAGAATTCATCCAATGTACGTTGAAACATGCGCTCCAGAGTGGGATAAACCAACAAATCCATATGACTTCAAACAGATACTCGATGAATTCAGGAAAAACTTCCCCATCAAAAAAATTGCTGTTGCCAACAGCAACATAATTCCCCACATTATTTTCGAAGACCTGAAAAAAGGAGCAGGCGACGCTGAAATAATATTACGCGACGATATAATAATAAAAGAGCGTACATTTAAGTCTCCTAAGGAAATAGAACTCTTGAGGGAAGCATACAGGATAACTGAAGAAGCTTTGAAACAAACTGTAGAATATATGAAGCCCGGCATGAGAGAATGGGAGCTTGAGGCCAAGTGGCGCAGCGTTGCTTACACAATGGGCGCAGAAGGTACAAGTTATCCTATTTGGGTAACTTCCGGAGACAAGACTTACCAAAGCCTTTGCAGGTCCACCGATCGCGTCATCGGAAACAATGAAGTGGTACAGCTTACATTTGGAGCAAAGTACAACGGATACTGCGGTAATATGTGCCGTCCCGTTATAATAGGAAAAATTCCGCAGGAGCAGGAAAGAATGATTTCAGTTTGCCTCGAGTGCTTGAACGAAACTCTTGAATTAATAAAACCCGGAGTAAGTTTCGCTGAGGTTTATGACAAATTCCAGGCTCGCCTCGAGAAAAACGGTTTCTTTGGAACAAACCTGTATGGACCTGCTCACAGCACCGGTCTCCAGGAATGTGAGGAACCCTGGGTAGACAACAGGGGCGATTTGGTATTCAAGCCCAATATGGTCTTTAATGTTGATATCTGGCTATCTGACGGCAAGTATGGCGTACGTTACGAAGACGGTATCGTTGTTACCGAAAACGGAATTGATATTCTTACAAACTACGCCCGTGAAATAATCCGTTTATAAAAAATAAAAAGCAAAAGGTAAATGGCTGCAGTCAGTAGCATTGCAGCCATTTACCAGCATGTTTGGTTTGAACATCACTACATGTTATAAATACTAAAGGTCATATTTTATACAGCTTTTCGGCTTTTTATGGTATAATATTCGGAAACATTACTAAAGCAAAGGGATTTGAAATGAACCTCATTCATTTAAAATATGCAATTGAAGTTGAAAAAACAAGGTCAATAACAAAAGCCGCAGAAAACCTTTTTATGGGACAACCGAATTTAAGCCGTGCAATCAGGGAACTGGAACAAAACATAGGCATACAGATATTTAAGCGCACTTCCAGGGGAGTCATTCCTACGGCACAGGGCAAAGAATTTCTCGGCTATGCAAAAAATATACTGGAGCAAGTAGAAAAAATAGAATCGCTTTACCATCCGGCACAAAGCGATAAGCTTTTATTTAGCGTATCATGTCCTTCAGCTGGATATATTGCTTATGCGTTTATCAAGACGGCGGAAAAGCTCGACCTTTCAAAGGCAATAGAGTTCAACTTTACAGAAGCCGGCAATATGGATGTAATTAAAAATGTATCGGAAGGAAATTGCGGTCTTGGGATCCTTCGCTACCCTTCTTCCCAGGAAAAACATATTATTAAAATGCTTGCTGAAAGAAAGTTAAGTATGAAACCAATATGGGAGTTTCAATACCAGGTTTTGATGTCCGATTCTAACCCTCTTGCGCACAAGATGGACATTACCTGCACTGACCTAAAGGATTTTGTAGAAATAGCCAATGGCGACCTAAATATACCTTCTCTTCAAAACCCCGATATTAAACAGGCAAATCACCATGATATTATCAATAGACGTATTTCTGTAACCGGAATCGGCAGCCTGTTTAATTTGGTTTCCACAATACCGAATACTTTTATGTGGGACTCAGCCAATCCTTCTGAATTTATAAACCGGTACTCCCTCGTTGAAAAAAGTTGCAAGGAAGCAACAATGAAATACAGGGACATCCTAATTTTCAAGAATGATTACCAGTTCAGCAAACTCGATAAAATGTTTGTAGAAGAATTGGAAAATGCCAAGAATGAAGCCTTGTACAAAATTTTAAAAAATAATTAATCACTGGCCAGCCTCTCTCTAAACATATATATCAATTAATACATGTTGTTATGCTTTTTTTATATTTCCTCTTTTAAGAAATATTATGTTAAAATTTTATCAAAGAAAGATTGTTAAAAATTTATCATTGTTGGTTATTTTTTTGTCAGGATTGGTTAAATTTTTAACAAAATAAATTATATGTGAACCAGCAACATGGTCTATTTCCTATACATACAAACCATGTGGTAAAGCATTAAAGAAAAATTACCACCAATAGCAAAGGAGGAAGTTTTATGAAAAACTTAAAGGATTACAATACAGACCGCAATATTATAGATAGTGTTGAAAAGCTTAATGAAGCGCTTATTCGCGTGAAAAACGCCCAAAAAATATTTGCAGGCTATACTCAGGAACAGGTTGATAAAATCTTTTTTGCCGCAGCCGTTGCCGCTGATAAAGAGCGTATACGCCTCGCAAAAATGGCAGTATCTGAAACCGGCATGGGCGTTGTGGAAGATAAAGTGATTAAAAACCATTACGCTGCTGAATACATTTACAACACATATAAAAATACAAAAACTTGTGGTGTTATTGAGGAAGACAAGGCGTATGGCATAAAGAAGATAGCTGAACCCGTCGGCGTTATTGCCGCTGTTATTCCAACCACAAACCCGACGTCTACTGCAATATTCAAGGCCCTGTTAGCACTGAAAACCAGAAACGGAATAATCATCAGTCCTCATCCCAGGGCTAAAAACTGCACCATTGAAGCTGCAAAAATTATTCTTGAAGCTGCCGTCAATGCAGGAGCCCCTGAAGGAATCATCGATTGGATTGACGTTCCGTCCCTTGAAGCAACAAACCATTTGATGAAATCTGCTGATATGATCCTTGCAACCGGAGGTCCCGGCATGGTTAAAGCGGCATATTCGTCAGGCAAGCCTGCCATAGGCGTCGGACCCGGAAATACTCCAGCTATCATAGACGATTCGGCAGATATATTGCTGGCTGTTAATTCAATAATTCATTCCAAGACTTTTGACAACGGCATGATATGTGCTTCAGAACAATCCGTAATAGTGCTGGACAACATATATGATAAAGTAAAAGCTGAGTTTGAAAGACGCGGCTGTTATTTCCTGAATGACGAAGAAACTGAAAAAGTCCGCAAGACTATAATTGTAAATGGAGCGTTAAACGCTAAAATTGTCGGACAACCGGCGGCAAAGATTGCTTCCTTGGCAGGCATATCAGTGCCGCAAAATACGAAGATATTGATTGGAGAGGTTGAAAGTGTCGATCTGACAGAAGAGTTTGCCCACGAAAAGCTCTCCCCTGTCCTGGCAATGTATAAAGCAAAAAGCTTTTCAGAAGCGCTGGATAAAGCCGAAAAACTTATATCAGACGGTGGGTACGGCCATACGGCATCCGTATATCTGAACCCTCATACAGCAAAGGCAAAGCTGCAAGAATTTGAGGCAAGAATGAAAACGTGCCGCATTCTCGTTAATACCCCATCATCCCATGGCGGAATCGGTGACCTGTATAATTTCAAGCTTGAGCCATCCCTTACCCTAGGCTGCGGTTCATGGGGCGGAAACTCTGTTTCCGAAAACGTCGGTGTAAAGCATCTCCTGAACATAAAAACTGTCGCCGAAAGAAGAGAAAACATGCTCTGGTTCAGGACCCCGCAGAAGGTTTATATAAAGAGGGGCTGTCTGCCTGTTGCCCTTGAGGAACTTAAAAACGTTTATAATAAGAAAAAGGTGTTTATTGTTACTGATACATTCCTGTATAAAAACGGGTATACAAAGGCCGTCACTGACAAGCTTGATAAAATGGGCATTAAACATGCTACATTTTTCAATGTTACGCCTGATCCGACTTTGGCTTGCGCCAAGGAAGGAGCTGCTGCAATGGCTGCATTTGAACCGGATTGCATAATCGCTGTCGGCGGAGGTTCGGCAATGGACGCAGGCAAAATAATGTGGGTCATGTACGAACACCCAGAAGTAGACTTTATGGACATGGCAATGCGCTTTATGGATATAAGGAAACGAATATACACCTTCCCAAAAATGGGTGAAAAAGCTTACTTTGTCGCTATCCCAACTACCTCGGGTACCGGAAGCGAAGTTACGCCTTTTGCTGTAATCACCGATGAACAGACCGGTATCAAGTATCCGCTTGCCGACTATGAACTTCTACCTAATATGGCGATTGTAGACGCAGATATGATGATGGACCAACCAAAGGGGCTTACAAGCGCTTCAGGCATAGACGCCCTAACCCACGCGCTGGAAGCTTATGTATCTGTTATGGCTACTGACTATACAGATGCCCTTGCCCTTAAAGCAATTAAGACAATTTTTGAATACCTGCCCCGTGCCTACGAGTTTGGAGCAGCTGATCCAAAAGCCAGGGAAAAAATGGCTGACGCTTCTACAATGGCAGGTATGGCTTTTGCTAACGCATTCCTTGGGGTATGCCATTCAATGGCTCACAAGTTAGGCGCATTTTATAACCTGCCTCACGGAATTGCCAATGCCCTTATGATTTGTGAGGTTATACGCTTTAATGCGTCTGAATCTCCTTCTAAGATGGGAACATTTCCACAGTATCAATATCCTCATGCCCTGGCAAGATATGCCGAAATCGCAGACTTTATCGGCATAAAAGGTAATAATGATGAGGAAAAGCTGGAAAACTTAATAAAGGCAATTGAAGATTTAAAAGCAAAAGTCGGTATCAAAAAGACGATTAAAGAATATAACATAGACGAATGGACATTCCTTGAACATTTGGACGAGATGGTTGAACAGGCTTTTGATGACCAATGCACCGGTACCAACCCCAGATATCCGTTGATGAGAGAAATCAAAGATATGTATCTTAAAGCATACTATGGAAAAAAAGATAAAGATATCCGAATAAAGCTTGATAAGGTAATCACTATACTGCCATCCAAAACCGAAGGCCGCGAAGAGAAACGGGCAATAAATGCATAAAATAATGATAGCCTGATTAGGGAACTGCCATAAGGCAAGTTCCCTTTTTTTCAAATTTCCAAGGTATAAAAAATTTTAAAATTTCAAAAACATATGCAGGATTTTTTGTACTTTCGCAGAATATATATTAATTAGTAAAGTTAATAAATAATTTAGTATTTATTTCATCTCAAATATAATAATAATAAATTAATGTTTAGTTTTGGCAGGGACATTAGAATTTATTACTTGGTAAAATTTATTTAACAAAATTTAATAATTATTTTGCTGAGTGGGTGATAAAATGCTGCCGGATATAAAAAAAAGAAATGCACTACTAAGAAACTTGTCTTTCTCCGACTCTAATAAGAATTTAGCCTTGCTATTGATTTTACCTAGTATCATAATAGTATTCGGAGTCCTCATTTATCCAATCTGCTATTCATTGTACATGAGTTTTAACAAAATTAATTTTGCTCAAAGGCAATTTGAATTTGCAGGTCTCAAGAATTACCTGAACATGTTTACAGACAAATATTTTTTTAACGCTATCAGACTGACAATATATTTTACTATAGTTACCGTATTTGCTGAAATTGTGCTCGGTACCGCAATGGCTCTGGTGTTAAAGCAGGATTTCAAAGGCAGAGGATTTGTAAGAGGAATAATGATCCTCCCCTGGGCTCTCCCGGGTGTTGTAAACGGTATTATGTGGAAGTGGATTTACAACTCAAATTACGGAGCGCTAAATGCACTGCTTTCACAATTAGGGATCATTAAAGAGTATCAAGTATGGCTTGGAAATCCTTCTTCAGCTTTAAATCTCATGATATTCGCCAACATATGGAAGGAAACGCCATATGTTGTCCTTTTGGCTTTAGCAGGGCTTTCAACAATACCAAAAGAGCTGTATGAATCGGCAAAAGTCGATGGTGCCGGCGGATGGAGGTCTTTCTGGAAAATCACTTTGCCAATGATAAAGCCTGTAATACTAATACTTACAATAACAAAAACAATTTGGGCTATACAGACCTTTGACCTTGTATATATATTAACCGCTGGCGGGCCGGCAGGCGGAACCGAGCTTATAACCTATTACATCCACAAGTCTACATTTAAGTTTTTAGAGTTCGGTTATGGCTCTGCAATGGCTTACATACTAACACTTGTAACATTCTTACTATCATATTTATATATAAAATCCCTTTCAAAAGAGGGAGAAATAATTTAGCATTTGCAATTCTCACACACGTATACCTTTATAGGAGGGCTGTATATGAGAAGCAATACCAGAAAGATTATTAACAGGGCGGTTATTTATATACTTGCTGCTCTGATAGTAATTTACGTATTGGCGCCTTATCTTTGGCTGATTATTTCAAGCATATCTACAAAGGCTGACTTGTTAAAGGTTCCGCTAAACTGGATACCAAGAAAACCCACTTTGGAAAACTATTATACAATTCTTGCGGGTACCAGCAGCAGCACTACAGATGCTGCAAGCCAATTTAAATATGCCTTGGCAAATAGCGCTGTAGTAGCAATATCCGTTACTGCACTGTCAATGGTTGTAGGACTTTTGGCTGCATACGCCTTTGCCAGAATGAGATTCAGATTTAAGAAACCTTCATTCTACTTGATCCTGCTTACGCAGATGGTACCGCCTATAGCACTTATTATTCCTATGTATATGCTGCTTCTTAAGTTTAATATGATGGATAAAAAAATAAGCTTAATTATAGTTTATCTTTCACTTGTATTGCCATTTGTAATCTGGATTATGAAAGGCTATCTTGCCAGTATTCCCGTTGAACTTGAGGAATCGGCAAGAATTGACGGCTGCTCAAGAATGAAATCCTTCGTAAGGATAATACTCCCATTGGCATCCCCAGGGCTGGCAGCAACAACAATATTTGCGTTTATAATCGCGTGGAATGAGTTTTTCTACGCATTGAACTTTACATCTACAATAAGAGCCAAGACGCTTCCCGTAGTCATAACCGAGTTCAGCAGCAAGCATGGAGCTGACTATATTATGACAAGCACGGGAGGTGTAATAGCAAGTCTCCCTCCTGTATTATTAGCACTAGTATTCCAGAAATACATTATAGCCGGTCTCACAGCAGGTGCAATTAAGGGCTAAAAAACAAAAAGGAGGTGGTAATTCTTGTAAGAAGCGGAGGGGTACATTACTATATTTATCCTGATGCTTTACCCTAATAACAACAACTATGCTGTGGCTGTAATTTATTAAAATTTCAAGGAGGTAAAAAAAATGTTAAAGTCAAGGTTCGTTAAGCTTTTTACCCTAATGACAATTGTGTTATTAGTAGCAAGCCTTATATTAACCGGTTGTGGAAAGTCAAGTGAAACAGGTGATAGCAGTAAGTCAACCGACTCAGGACAACCTGCTCAGCAAGATACGCAAGACAGTGGAAGCCAGGCAACTTCGGGCGAGCAAAAAATAACGGTCTTGCTTCCAAAACACGAAATGGATACCAAGGGTTTCTGGGAAAAAGAGACCAGACAATTTGAAAGTGAATCGGGTGTAAAAGTTGAACTTATAAATATGGCATGGGAAAACGTAGCAGAAAGGGTTACCCAGGAAATGGCCGCCGGAGGAAGTTCTTACGATGTTGTTGAATTTGACAACGCATGGGTTGCAAAATTCAACAAAAACAACTGGTTGGAACCCTTAGACGGTTACGAAGGCGCTGATGAAATAAAGAACGGCCTTTTATCAGGATTAGTGAATAAGTTCTCTATTGGTGGAAAGTTTTATGGGGTTGCTTGGAATAACGATACAAGGTTCTTCATGTACAATAAAAAGATGCTTGAAGACGCCGGTATATCAAAACCACCCAAGACATGGGCTGAAGTGAAGGAATACTCAAAAATACTGCAGGAAAAAGGTATAGCAAAATACGGTTTTATTGATGCTTACCCGCAATCCCAGGTAGGTGTCAATGAAATAACATATGCAATTTACTCCTTTGGCGGAAACTATTTTGATGAAAATGGCAACCTTATTATCGCAAGCGATCCTGGAGTCAAAAATGCATTGGAGTTCTTGCAAAAGGGTTTGAATGAAGATAAGTTTATTGATCCGGCTTCACTTACCTCGGATTACGAAGCTATTGCCAATGTATTCTTTAAAGGAGATACGGCATTTTTCCTGCAAGCATGGCCAGGAGTTTATGCTTACGCCAATGACCCCAGCGTTTCACAGATTGTAGGACAGATAGAAGTAGCTCCTTATGCAATCGGTGTTGATGAGAAAACAAATATAGTGTTAACACTGCCTGAAGCTATGGCTATACCGGCTACAAGCAAAAATAAGGAAAATGCATGGAAGTATATCAGGTATATGTCCAGCAAGGAATTTGACAAGAGAAAAGCGCTTGAAATAGGAGCTCTTCCGATATGGAAAGAGTTGTACAACGATCCTGACCTCCTAAAACTCTACCCGTATTGGGAGAATTTCGGAAAACAGGCCGAAAACGCCAGAGGTTTGCCTGATATCACCTGGTACGACCAGTTTGCTAACATAATCCAAGTTGAAGTTCAAAACATACTAATAGGTCAAACCTCTGTAGAAGATGGTCTTAAGAGTATAGAAGAACAATTAAAGAGAGTAATGGAATAGAAACGAAAAGTATTGGCTCTATGTCAATAGTTGAGGTAGAGCCTCTAGTAGAATAAAATATCGCAATATTTTCCCAGCGGGCGGTCTTCAGATTGCCCGCTGGTTTTGTTTTATTGAGTAAATGTATAGTATTCTTGAAAACAAAGGGATATATGACATCTAAATGCCTGCCCTGTCACTATCTTATTTCAGATCCTAAATGTACATCCATTTCGGCTTCTGGCATCTCCTGAAGCATATCTTCAAATGCATCTAAAGTATGCATAGGTTAATCATTCTCCTTAATTATTTCCCGTAATACGTCCTTTGGTATTGTTCCAATAAAATAACTCCTTTTCGGCATTTATTGTTTATTCCTGCCAAGAAGGAGTTATTTCCTTATCTTACTTTCTTAACACATTGATCAAATTATAACGAAGCGGAAAGATGTCCTCCACCCCTATAGGTGGTGGGTACCGGTTTGGTATCCAGGTGGTGAACATACCTTCCGCTTCGTTGAAACGCCGCAGATGTAGGAAAATTATCTACAATCGAAAAATTTTTTATGAATCAAGGCATTATAACCCAACATCAAAACGCAAGATAGCTATAACGTCCTCGATATTAATAATACCATTTCCATCATAGTCAGCAAGGAGAGTCTGCTTATCAGTTAGAGTAATCTTATTATTAATACTCTTAAGTATTATAAGTGCATCCATAAAATTAACTTTTCCATCACTATTTACATCTCCTGGCTCACCACTATAAATCCATATACCACCATTTACTTTATTGATTGCAGGAAGGGGATCTACATTGTCATCGCATGCTTCAACTTCTGCAATAATTATAGGTATAAAGCCATCTTCAACAGAATCTGCTACCTTAAAGGTTATAGTGGCAACATCGAAAGATGTTTCACCTACAGGTATACCATCAGACTTAATTGCATTGAATATAATGGTTCCAGGTTCTTCTGTGTTGACAGCACCAAACACAAGAGGTGATTGTTCAACATTTTCAACCTGAAGCTTACTTGCATCGTAATTTAGTGTAACCTTTATGCCACCAACATTAGCAAAATTTTTAAGACTTACTTTAATATCAATATTACTATTAGCTACTGTCCTGGCCTCACTTACAACTACAGATCCGTTTGAAGATACAGGCTCTGCACAGAGAAGCAATCCTGTTGTGAAATTTACGTTCGGGAGCGTGATTGTTGAAGAGGTCGCTTCTATTACCCCATAGTCGACATTATTTATATAGTCGGTAATTTTATAGAACTGACCAGGCACCAACCCACGAAGCTCCACATCTCCGTTGTATGTATTGGCACTGACATAATTGCTGCCCCAAGGATCAACAACCGGAGCTGAAGTGTTCGCTTTGAAGTTCGCAACTGAATTGTCTGTGGCGTAGAACGCATAGAACATATTATTATTTTTCTTTATTACGTATGCTTCTGGATAATCAAATCCATACATATAAAGGTCACCAATAAATTCACCATTTGAAAGTTTCAAATCGTTATAGAGGCTGAACCATCTCTGGAAATCTCCAAATTTGAATACGGCAGTATCATAATCTGGGTCCCCAGGATATCTCATAGCTTTTGATTTAGGAAGATCGGTATCTTCGTTAAGTTCACCATATTTCAACGAAATATATTTTGTATCTAAAACTGCACCTGTACCAAAGTAGGAAATAAAATCAACAGGACCTGGTCTTGTGCCCTCATTATAGTTTCTGAGAGTGCTAAGGTAAAGATGGTCACCAAGAACCGCAAAATCCGAGCCATAGAAGGCCTTGTAAAGTTTAATACGATAACGCATTTGCCTTGAGCCGACACAATCTCCCGGAATTGGCCAGTTTGTGCCATTGAAATCATAAAAATTCATGGGAGTACCACAATTACAGTTAATAATCATGACATCAGGTTTAATTGCCTTTGCTTTTTCATAAATATTTTTGAAAAATACAGACCAACCCTTAATTGACGCATCCGGGTCACCATCATGCCCGTGTCCTTCTGCCATACATTGATGTGTCCCCCATACTGAATCCATTTTAAATCCATCAAGGTCATATTCCCCTATAAACAAATTTACAAAATCTGTTGTAAAGTCATCCAGAACTACTGGATTTCCAAGGCAGAGATCGTAACATCTACTTGAGATTGGGTAATAGCCACCTGCTCTAACAGGTACGATTTCCGACGCTGAACTGCTAATAAAATAATCGGGATGCTGAGCCATTAACGGACTAGTAAGCGGGGTTCCCCCAAGTCTACCAACAGATGGAGCACACCAGCCAAGCACCTTTAGGCCTGCATCATGGATAGCATCGACAAAGGCTTTAAAGCCTCCTACGTTAGCGTACTTTTCTGGGTCTGGAATATACATACCTTCGCCATTTATTTCATCTCTTTTATACCAACCTGCATCAAGTGTTATGGATTTGACACCTAGAGACTTTAGTTCAGGTAGCATTGCAAGCACAATCTCTGGGAGAAAATCCTCGCCATAGCCCCATGTTTCCCAGTGAGGATCATATGCCCAATCTGGTAGGCTGCTAGATGGAATATTACAATGGCCGATTTCCTTCATGGCATTTGCATATGCCCGACAGCCATTATAAAAGTCACCTGTGTGTGCAACTACAATGCTTGTTCCAACATCAGTAAGAACACCAGCCTGTAGTTCTTTACCTGGCCATCCAATCCATGTGTAAGCAGTATCATGCTGACCAGGAATACCGCTTCCTTTAACCGGAATTTCCAAATTGTATAAATGGTAAGGCATTGCAGAACCAATACCAATGCCTCCGTTAAGACCATAGAAATCCATAAATGGAGTTCCGCCATTGGTTGACCAGAGATTATTGTTTCTGGAAGTTAAATCAGATGCCCTAGCTCTATCCACGTCATGGTCTGATGCTATGCCACTGCCCATTGTATCGTAAACTGGGATAAGATCATCGGCTCCCCATCTTATTGCACTACCCTGCCAGGACCATAGAGATGCTTCAACCTTACCTGGAATTACCTCAGGTAGAGGAGCACCAACTATTTTATAGTTATTCTCTACAAACTTGTGGATCTTAAGTGTCCCATCTCCATCGTAGCAGTATTTCGACGTTACAGATACAACTCCCGGATGTCCATAAGCAGTTTCAATAATGATAATACGGGTTAAATTAAGCGATTCACTATGACCAGTAACAGTAAGGCGATCACCTTTTCCGAAGTACGTATCTACGTCAGTTTCCTTCTTGATATCTGTAAGTACAAAATCATCTATTGCCACTTCATCGCTACGGCTAGGGCCTATTGTTACATAACCGGACTGACTTGAAAGTACGGCTGAAGCAGTATTGGCATCCGAATATGTCGACCAGGGGTTTGGCATATCTGGCTTTTGGGTCAATTGTATTTTAGTGCCATCTTGTTTAACAAGGAATACTGTCATTGACATATTAGAATCAACAGAAATAGATATCCCCTCTCCATCAAGCGTAGCAATTGTAGGTGTACCCTCTGCGTATGTTACCATGCTGGTAAAAGAGGTAAGCAATATACAAAGTATAATTGTAAAAGTTAAGGTACATTTAATACATATTTTCTTCATTAAAAACAACTCCTTTCTTTCAAAATTGTGTTTAGTGATTAAATCCAACTGCACCACATGGTGCAGTTGGATTTAATTCCAGCATCTTATTTTATTGTCTTAGCCATTCCCTGTAGAAATACTGCAAGCATCTTTGCAGATTCAGCACGTGTTGCACCCTTAGTTGGTGCAAATGTACCATCGCTCATACCGCTGATAATTCCTGCCCGTTGTAATCTTTTTACTGCCTCCAGTGCATAGCTTTTAATACTATCATTGTCAGAGAAGGTTACCTCTGCTGTAACTTCTGGCAAAGAATAATTAACATATATTGCAAAGCGGTCTATCATAACTGCCATATCCTGACGGCTTATGTCGTCATAAGGTGCAAACATCCCGTTACCAACACCGAATACAATTTCCATCTCTGCAGCCCAAGCTACGTACGGTGCAAACCAATCAGATGATTTCACATCCTTAAATTTGCTGCCGCTATAAACACTTACATCAGCACCAGCTATTCCAGCAAGCATCTTAACAAACTCACAACGTTTTATATTTACATTTGGTGCGAATTTACCATCTCCTATTCCGCTGATAATCTCACGAGCTGCAAGATAAGTGATATAATCAGTTGCCCATCCGGATACATCTGAGAATACTCTTTTGTTATAGCCAATTGCATACATTAGAAAACGTGAAGTTGTAAATACTACTGCGTTTTCTTCTGTATCATATACACAATTAGGAACTATGGATGCATTCCCATTTCTATCAATACAATAAATAATTACAGCATTTGGGTCATCTTCTGAAGCTAATGTGTAAGGAAGACTTATAATAACATTACCCTGGCTCAAGTTTGGAACATCTCTATCATCAACATAAACAAAGAAGTTGTATGCCGGTCTGTTGCCAACTTGATTCTTAATTTCTGACAAAAATGCTGAATTGCTGACCTTTTCAATTATTATGCTTATATTATTGCTTGTACTCGTCACATTATTACTGATGCTGGCTAATGCCTTCTTGTCAAGTGTTATCGTTGCTGTACACGTTTGAATTAAAACAAATGATATCCTGTCATTTTCAGCAAGTTTTCTGAAAGATTGTGCCGGGATGTTAATCGTCACCTTCATGGCATCTTTTACACAATCTGCTTTAATTTTTATACCAGTAGGTAATGCTGACAATTCAGCTGCTGAAATAGCATTATTAATTTGATCCTGCGTAACTGAAACTGTTACATTTCCTAAGTTATCTACTATCGTTTGCGCATTGATATCAGTTGAAGCATTTTCATCAACTGTTTCTGTAGATGATTGCTCCTTACTGCCGGGAACGTTATTACCGGGATAGTTATTACCTGGATCATTATTTCCTGGGTCATTATTACCTGGATCGCTACTTTCTCCGCTTACGGTGATTTTCCCATTTTGAATATTCATCTCAATTTTCTGTGGCACATCATTGGCTACATACAAATCAGCAATGGTAACCTCTGTATTACCGATATCGGCGCTCTTACTTATTGTAAATGCTATAGAGCATACCGTCATCTCCGATGAAACTGTAATTGCATTTGCACTTGCCCCTGCAAAATATACCTTGCCTTCCTCCTGAATCACGTTTGTATCAAAAATCCACCCAGAAATAGTATTTGCTTTGACATCTGCGTCAGAGACAGCAAGTATTGACGGATCATAATTCACTGAAAACTGCATTCCTGCTATACCCTGTGGATTATCTACCGATATTTCAACAGTCACCCGTTCACCAGGCTTTCCAGTTACGGAACTTATTTTTAGCGTTGGTACGTTTTCTTCAGCCGCAAAAGTATTCCCCAAAACGCCAATCACAAGTGCTAGTATAATAAATACACTGAGTCTTTTGCGTGCTGTCACAAGCAATAAAGTTTTGTTCTTGTGCATTGTTATTCTCCCTTTCAAGCTAAATTTTTAGCGTAATTTTTTTCAATTAGGCAGTCCGACATCGGCACGTAAAATACATATAACATCGTCAATGTTGATACTGTTGTTTCTGTTATAGTCAGCAAGGAAAGCCTGTCTATCAGTTAGAGTAATCTTGCGGTTTATACTCTTAAGTATTATAAGTGCATCCATGTAGTTAACCCTGCCGTCACTATTTACATCACCGAGCTTATCACAGATAATCCATACACTACCATTCTCGACGTTGATTGTCTGGAGAGGATTCACGTTGTCATCACATGCTTCAACCGCTACAATAGAAACAGGTGTGTGGACATCTTCCTCAAGACTTGCCGCTTTGAAGGTTATTGTGGCGACATCGAATGACGTTCCTCCAACAGGTATGCCATCTGCGTTAATAGCATTAAATATAATAGTTCCAGGTTCTGTTGCATTAACGGCACCGGTAATAAGTGGCGATTGCTCAATATTTTCAACCTGGAGCTTGCTTGCATCGTAATTGAGTGTAACCTTTATACCGCCAATGTTTGCAAAATTCTTAAGACTTACTTTAACAGAAACTTCCTCATTGGATAAAGTTGTAGCATCACTTACACACACAATTCCATCTGGAGTTATGGGCTCCGCACAGAGAAGTAAGCTATTTGTGAAACTTACATCGGTAAGTGTGATTGTTGAAGAAGTCGCTTTTATTACCCCATATTCAATATCGTTTACATAGTCGGTAATCTTATAGAATTGGCCAGGTGTCAATCCACGAAGTTCCACATCACCATTATAATCAACATATCCGTTCCTTGGATAAGCAGTATAGAATGCGTAGTACATATTACCGTTCTGCTTAATCACATAGGCCTCCGGGAAGTCAAAACCGTAGGTGTATAGATCGCCTATATACTCGCCGCTTGAAAGCTTAAGTTCATTACCAAGATCAAACCATTTCTTATAGTATGCTTCTTCAGATTCTGTCAAGGTTGTGAATTTTGTTTCAAGTACAGCACCTGCACCAAGCTGGTATGCAAAATCGCGTGTACTTGGAGTAAATCCTGCAAGTTCAACATGATCGCCAAGCACAGGGTAAGTCGGGCCGTAAATTGCTTTTAGCACCTTAATACGTAAACGGGCCTGCCTTGACCTGTATGTGCCAGCGTAATCGCCTGGAATTGGTTGATTCTGACCACAAAAATTATATATGTTTTGCGGAACACCGCAGTTGCATATCTCGATAAGGGCATACGGCTTGATTGAACGGGCTGTGTCATATATCATCTTGTGGAATGGACCCCATTGATGCACAGGATCCCAAGGAGACTCGTGATTATGAGTAGGATCATAACAAGGAGCAGCATTGACGATTGAGTCATTTTTAAAACCATCAAAGCCCCAGCCTTTTTCTCCATAGGAGGTTAATTGGTCTTCAGGGGTTATAACCTTTTCAACCCACTTCTTCATCCAGTCCCATACTGGCTCATATGCAAGGCAAAGATGGTAATCATTAACATCGCCCCAAGGTGTTCTTGCCCAGCTAGGGGAACCATCTGGATTGCGTATTACTATGTGTGGATCGTTCAGATAAGGAGGAATCTGTCTCGGGTCATGTTGCTCCTGCATTTGTAGTGAGGGAGTACCTATGAAAGCTGCACCTGATTTACCGTTGGTATAACCTGTATTGGAAGATTTAATCCAAAGTGTAATCAGCATCCCTGCATCATGACATGCTTTAACCATCCTGCGAATATCGTCCTCACCATTAGGAAACTTTTCCGGGTCAGGGATATAGTCCCCGACTCCTGGACCAGGAACGCCATTATTTTCAGCTGTGTTTCTGGTTTCAATATACCAACCAAAATCAATTGTGACCTCTTTTATCCCTAACCTTTGAAGAATCGGTATTTGATTAATTATTGTATCTACTGTCCAATTTGTTGTGTATCCCCAGGATTCCCAGCGCGGGCTGTAAGCCTCTTCAGTAAGTTCCGAAATTGGAGGCGCACCAACGCCAAAATGTTTCATTGCTGCTGCATATGCTTTTACACCGTTGTAAAAATCACCTGTGTGGGCTATTAAAAGACTGGTTCCAGCAACCGTGTCAACTCCTTCTGCAAGGGTGATCCTTGTCGTATCATCATTGAAGTCAAATGTAGGTGTACGCCACCTGATGCTAACTGTCGCATTGTCACCAACACTTTTAACAGGCAGTGAAAGACCGGCAATGTTGGTTTCTGCAGCTGATGCTATGGCAATGCCTCCGCCTCTGCTCCAAAGATCAACAATCGGAGTGCCACCAAACTCAGAGAATCTATTTGGCCACGATGTGATACTACCATTAGGAACCGGAAATACATCATCATCTCCCCATTTAACTGCCGCGCCCATATAAGCATAAAGCTTAGGTCCTGTTTCCGGGGGATCTACGGGTATAACGGCAAAATCATTTTCAACAAACTCAAAAATTTCTGTATCCTGTGGCGCACAATAACTTGTTGTCATATATACAACGTTAGGATTTGAATAATCCGTTTCTAAAATGATCGTTCTTATAATACCAGTCGACTGACTTATGCCTTTAACGGTAAGACGATCTCCCAATGCTTTTCCCTTCATTGTTGAAACATTTTGTACTAAACTTGAATCGCTCATCACAAAGTCGGTGATGTTATTCTGATCCGTGTTATCGAGTCTGATATAGCCTGTTTGCGCTGCTGTATCAAGAGACTGGGTAAGGGGTATCATATTACCTGCTTCATCAACAAGATAAACAGCTATAGATGTGCGATTATCTACCTCTACAGCAATTCCACCCCCCATCAACCAAATATCAGATTCTGCTGCTGCTACCGTAGGCGTACCTACAAATAGTGAAGCAGTCAGGCACAATGCTAATAATAACGAGCATATGTGCTTTGCTTTTGTTTTCATAAACACTACCTCCCTTTAAAATTTGTAATTATAATCTATTTAAAATGTAAATAGATTTTAATAACTTACTTTCAAGGGCTGCAGAGGTTTCTGTTGTCAGAAAACAATAGCCTTCTCTTTTTGTGTAAAGTACAAATATGAAAGCACTGTAAAGGTAAATAGTGGCATGTTATGGTATGTCTCATTGCTGAGATAGTTGTAGAATAAATTCGCAGAGATTCATACTAATTTAAAATTTATTTAATTATTAATATTTATTAAATTGTTAATAAACAAATTATTTAGTAATGCTTAAATAACTTAAGTAAAAAATATGAAATAATAGTTGCCTATACTTGGTCTTTATACTTTCCGCTAACACTTGCTTAGGACTTTTTTTAGAAGAATAACTTTAATTAAGCTTTGTGAATACCTAACAAATTTGATAGAGCTGTGCTATCACCTTTTATTATTTATCATATTATCACCATGATATAAGATTGTACTTCATATCTCTTCTAAACATATATTACAATTTTTGTTAATATATGTCAATCATTTCTCAAATACTTGTTTCAGTCATATAATAGATAGTAATTTATTAACGGATAAAAATCATTTTTCAGTTAATATTATTTAATTTTGTGCTTGCGTTAAATTAATCTATTTTATTAATTGTTTTTATCATGTTAAAATATGAAGCAGATTATGTTGAATAGGGTGTGAAGCAAAAGTGAGCAGAGAAAGCATTAAAGCATTTAAATATGCCTTTATACAGTCTGTGCCTGTACTGTTTGGATATGTTTTTTTAGGCGCTGCCTTTGGCATTCTACTGCAAAAGGCCGGTTACAATTATATATGGGCAATGTTTGCAAGCCTTACGGTCTATGCCGGAAGCCTGCAGTTTGTACTGGTTTCTTTTCTGTCTTTAGGAACAGCCCTTACTACTGTGGCCTTGATGAGCCTTTTTATTAACAGCCGCCATATTTTTTATGGTCTATCCTTCATAGAAAGGTTTAAAGAGACAGGAAAAGCATATCCATATATGGTTTTTTCTTTAACAGATGAAACATATTCCGTATTATGCTCTCTGAAAGTACCCGACGGTATAAATAAAAACACCGTCATGTTCTTGATTGCCTTGTTAAACCATGTTTATTGGGTTGCCGGCTCTGTGCTTGGCGCTTTAATAGGGCAGATGATACCTTTCGATGCCACCGGCATAGACTTTTCAATGACCTCACTTTTTGTGGTAATTTTTCTGGAGCAGTGGAAATCATCCAGGAACCATACGCCTGCCTTGATAGGTTTTGCAAGCGGAATATTTTTCCTGGTTATCTTTGGGCCGGATAATTTTCTGCTGCCTTCATTAGTTGCAACGGTTGTCCTTTTAACGGTATGCAGGCCATTTATTAAATTCCGGGAGGAGAAATGACTATGAACGCTGCTTTACATTCAGTTTTGATTATCTTGACAGCTTCTGTCTGTACAATTCTTACCCGTGTTGCGCCCTTTGCCCTTTTTGGCAGAAAAAAAGAAGTACCAGGTATTATTAAATACCTTGGTACTATATTACCGTCTGCAATAATCGCAACTCTGATCGTTTACTGCCTGAGGAACTCTATTTCGTTGAAACCTCCAGGAGGCTTTGCAGAAGTTCTTTCCATTATGGTTGTTGTTATCCTCCATAAGTGGAAAAGGAACACTTTATTAAGCATCGCCGGCGGAACCATAGTTTATATGATATTAATCCGCTTTGTGTTCGTTTGATTAACTTTATATATAACTTTTATAGTTGTTTTTTGTGTGCCTGATAGCTACTCCTACAGCGCCAATTACACTTGCATCGTCACCAAGTTTTGATACCACAAAATCAGGTACAAAAGGTACATTTGCAGAAATATATTTTATTATTAAATCACCGTATTTTTCGGCTAAGACCTTTCCAGCCCGGCCGGCTATTACTATCAACTCAGGGTTTAATACCGCTACAATATTTGTGATGGCCATGCTAAGATATACTAAACTTTCATATATAACGCCTTTTGCAATTAAATTGTCCGATTCAGCCAGCTTTATAATTTCTTCCATGCTAAAATCCTGAGTTCTCTTTGTCAAAAATTTCATTGTATTATTTAAAGAGGGAACAGAAATCAGCTCTTCCATCGACCCTTCCTCTTTATAACGTTTCCTTAGAAAATGCTTATCAAGGGTCATATATCCAATTTCTCCTGCCGCGTTGTTTTTTCCTCTATAAAGCTCGTTATTTATAATAATTCCGGCACCAATACCTACACCCAGATTAATGTAAACGATATTTTGATAACCCTGTGCAGCGCCTTTCCACTTTTCCCCGATTGCTCCCAGATTTACTCCATTGTCTATAATAATTTCACTGTTAATTTTTTCTCTTATTCTTTCAGCCACATCAATATTTTCCCAATTATCAATAAAAGGTGCCAGTCTGTTTATTTTTTTATCTTCATCACGAATACCCGGCAAGCCTATGCATATGCATTCAATATTCTCTTTTGAAATATTGCTTTTTTCTATAACTTCCAGCAACGCGCTTTCAATTTGTTGATACAAGTATTCTCCGCCTTTTTCAAAATCGTTATCCTTTTTTACCGATGCGACAGGTTCTCCAAGCAAATCACTGCATAATGCCCTAATCTGACTTCTCCCTGCATCAATCCCAATAACGTATCCTCTCTTTGCATTAAAAGCAAAAAGTGTTGATTTTCTTCCAAGGCCGCTGCTTCCTTCTCCTTCACCAATTTTAACAATAAATCCGGATTCCAGTAATGACTTTACATTAGACGAAACCGCAGGAAAACTCATATTTAGTTTTCTCGCTATATCAGCCCTTGAAAGCGGTCCTTCATTTCGCAGCAGGTATAGAATTGCGTCTTTATTCAGTTTGCTCATCAACTCAGGTTTTGCAGCCTTCATATTTCTCTCCTTAAGCAATACTTCAATAATTATTTAATTTATATTACTTAATAAATTTATTACTAAATAAATTATACATATGTTATAGATAAAATCAAATATTTTTATAGTTATAAAGTTGCATTTGCTTTTTCCAATGTCCATGCATTTGCGCTGTCCGGAACCGGTCCAACATGTGT
>DULF01000133.1 GCA_012840535.1 Clostridiaceae bacterium | reverse complement strand
CAATATATTCATCGCTGTCTTTAACAGGATACTTGATATGCCAGAAATTGCCTTCCTTTTCCTCATATTCAACCTCTGCATCGGATATTGATGTATTACACTTCGGACACCAGTTTATTATTCTTTCTCCCCTGTATATGAGACCCTTTTTATAAAGCCTTATGAAAACCTCTTTTACAGCCCTTGACAGGCCTTCGTCCATGGTGAACCTTTCCCTGCTCCAGTCGCATGAGCTTCCCAGTTTCTTTAACTGCTCAACTATTCTTCCTCCGTAAACTCTTTTCCACTCCCAGGCCCTTTCCAGGAATTTCTCCCTGCCTATCATCTCTTTTGTAAGGCCTTCTTTTGCCATGGTTTCAACTATCTTTGCTTCGGTGGCTATACTTGCATGGTCGGTTCCAGGAAGCCAAAGCGTACAGAAGCCCTGCATCCTTTTCCATCTTATAAGTATGTCTTGTATGGTATTATCCAGAGCATGACCCATATGAAGCTGGCCTGTTATGTTCGGAGGCGGTATGACTATTGTGAAAGGCTTTTTATTGTAGTCAATTTCAGCCCGAAAATAGCCTTTTTCCATCCATTCATTATATAATCTTTCTTCAACTTGCTTAGGATCATATGTTTTTGCTATGTTTCTGTCCTCTTTCATTAAAATCCCTCCATTATTCCGTTATTTAAATAAAACCAGTAAAAGTATCAATCCTGGAAGCAAGATTATCATGCCAAGCATTTTTACATTAATAACAGCCTTATTGTATTTATATTGCTCTATTTCCTCACCGCTCATTTCATATTCGTGCTCAACTTTCATATTCCTATCCAGATTGTACTTGCTAACCAGCCAACGCGCTCCGAACACCGTCAAGGCTCCTGCCGCAAGTAAGGCAAATGCGAATATTTTAAGAACCAGCAGCAATCGTTTCCCTCCTTAATTAAAAAAACCTTTCATCTTGAATTGGACGAAAGGTTATTCCGCGGTACCACCAAAATTCTCCGTGGTCGTGCTTATGAAAAAATATACTAAGCAGCTGCCACGCGAGCATCTCATCGAAATAACGGTTCTTTACCGCTGCAGTCTACTCAGGTTCAACTGCAGAACTCACAAGCTACCTTCAACAGCCCTGTCCCAGGAAGACTTACACCCGGCGGCCTTCCCTCTCTTCGGGACGGAATACTGCCTACTCCTCTTGCTCATCGTCTGTGCTGTATTTGTTTTTCTTAAATAATATAGGAAATGGAATGATGTGTCAAGGGGTGGAAAACGAAAGGGGATACTCCTGCACAATAAGCGTTTTTCTGTTAAATGTGCAAGGGCACATCCCTACCTTTATGTGTAGAAGTGTCCCAATAGCTTTTTTTCACACCTTCGCATGGGTGAGTGTTTTTTCACCTTTGACAATCGTGCAGGTGTGTCCCCATACCATCACATGCAGGATTGTCCCTATACCTTATTCGCTCCCTGTATTCTCTATATTTGTCCGCGATATCCCGGTTTTTTTCAAAGAAGTCGTTCAATATTTTTAAGTTTTTCACCGTATCGGTATTAATGTTATGTTCAATCAGTTCCGTTTGTACCAGTACATCTCCCTCACACCCCAAAAACTTCAGGAAATCCTCTATTATCCTGTGTCTCTCCAGGAGAAACTCTCCTATCTCCCTGCCACTGTCATTCAAAACAATAATTCCATACTTTTCATATTTTAATAACCCCAGTTCCCCCAGCTTCTGTACCATTTTCGATGCGGATGAAGCCTTGACGTTTAAGAGCTCCGCAAGTTTGTTAATGCGAAGATAACCTTCCTTTAAACTGTTCCTGTAAATCATCTCAAGATAATCTTCCATAGCAGGAGTCAATAGTCTTTTATTTTGTTGGAGCAACTGATATCCCCGTACAGTTCGAAATTCCCCGCTGCCCATATCTATCACAACCTCACAAGAATTTGATTTTCCCGTTACTTTATTTATATGTGTGACACATTAATTATATTTTACATATATTAGTGTAGGGAAAAAAATTTGTTCTCAACTGATGACATATAAATAAAGTATGCACATAATCTGCCGCAGGAGGTTTATAGGTCATGAATAACAGACTTTTTCCGCTAAACCGTTTACCTCTTGGAAAAAAAGCAAAAGTGAAGGCACTTAATTCTGACGGAACAACCCGGAGGAGAATGCTCGATTTAGGGCTAATCTACGATACTGAGGTTGAAGCGCTGCAGATAAGCCCATCAGGTGACCCTGTTGCATATTATATACGGGGCGCTGTAATTGCTCTGCGTTCTGAAGAAGCTTCAAAAATTCTGGTTGAAACGTTCTAGGATATGCTCATTTTATACAAAAGCAGAATAATTATTTGAGCATAGAAAGTAGCTATACGCAGCAACAATGCGCAAGGAGGTTTTTTCATGGGATTAACAAATCAATCAACAGGGTTAAGCATACTGGATAGCGAACTTAAAATCGAGCGGTCCAATCCTGACGATAAAGTAATTGCACTTGCCGGCAATCCCAACGTTGGAAAAAGCACGGTGTTTAACAGCTTAACGGGACTAAACCAGCATACCGGAAACTGGCCTGGCAAAACGGTTACCAATGCGCGGGGAAAGTACAGGCATAAAGACATGAACTTCATTCTGGTAGACATACCAGGTTCTTATTCCCTCATGGCCAATTCAATAGAAGAAGAAGTGGCAAGAGATTTCATCTGTTTCGGAAATCCTGACGCTATTGTAGTCGTAACTGACGCAACCTGCCTTGAAAGAAATCTGTATTTGGTTATTCAGATTCTGGAAATCACGTCCAATGTTGTAGTTTGT
>DULF01000132.1 GCA_012840535.1 Clostridiaceae bacterium | reverse complement strand
CTGGCCATGCCGGTGGGCCAATGGGATTGTCAGAATTGAATAAACAATGGAGAAAAGCTAAAGAAAAAATAAAACAATGGTTCGAAGCTAATCCGGACACAGGCATCGAGCAATTCAATCTCACCTGCAGACTCCTCCGTCATACATACTGCACAGCACTTTTTGATGCTGGTGTGGATGAAATATCTGCAGCAGAAATCATGGGACACGATGTAAGCATAATGCGTCAAATTTATACTCATATTTCTGAAGAGCGAAAAAAAGCAACCGTTGAAAAAATTGAGACGCTATACAAGGCTAAAAAATGCCCTGAAAAGTCTGCCAAGGTTGTGGAATAGGTTTGTGGAAGGATAATTATACAGCCCGCAAGTGCTGTTATATCAAAGCATAGAGCATAATTTCATTTTTTGACTCTTAATCAGGGTGTCCGGGGTTCGAGCCCCTGATGGCGCACCAGAGAAAAAACCGCCAAACGCTTTACGCTAGGCGGTTTTTTTTAATGTGTTACTTAAGATTAAGGGTTACTAGATAATTCTGGAAATGTTGTGAAGTACTGTGAAAAATATTGTGGAAAATTCCAATAAGCAAACTAATGTACAAAATTCATTCAAAAGTTTTGTTAACTCAGATCTGTTTGGAAAACACTATTTTCCCTTTCACAATAGTCATATTCACATTAATTTTATCGTCAAACAGGACTATATCCGCATCTTTCCCTGCCGCTAGGCTTCCTTTCCTGTCCTGAACACCAATAATTCTGGCCGGAGTGGCTGTCATCATTTTTACAGCATCCGTAACCGGAACATCCGCTATCTCCACCATTGTCCTTACAAGCCTGTCGCAGGTTGCCACGCTGCCTGCAAAAGCTGTCCTGTCTGGCAGTTTTGCCACGCCGTCCTCTACTATACACTTCTGTCCGCCATCTAAACTTCCAAGGATATATTCTCCTTCAGGCATTCCCGCAGCCCTCATGGAATCAGTCACCAGGGCAGTATTTTCAGCTCCTTTGATTTTGTAAATTAACTTCAAAAGACTTGCCGGCAGATGAGCCCCATCGGCAATTATCTCAACTGTCATGCCGTCTATGATAAAAGCGCTTTCAATAACACCTGCATACCTATATGCATTAATCCTTCTTACACCGGACATACTCGAATAAAGGTGTGTTATATGCGTAAAACCGTTTTCGAAAGCTTCCTGCACTTCCTCAAAGACAGCGTTGGAATGTGCAATGGAAGGAAGGATGCCTCTGCTTTTCAGAATCCTTCCAAACTCCAGTGAACCCTTCAGCTCAGGAGCCGCACTCCAACGGATTATATCGTCCGACCATCCCAGTATCTCCATATATTCTTCATGTTCAGGATTTCTTATATATCTGGGATCCTGGGCGCCTCTCTGTTCCATTGAAAAATACGGCCCCTCAAGATGAAGCCCTAAAAACTCAGCTCCATCTGCATTTATTTTTTTTGCCTCTTTATATACAGCAAAGGTATTCTTTAACTCATCATTTGTACTTGTAAGGGTGGTTGGCACTATGGCGGTTGTGCCATGCTGCGCATGCATCCTGGCCGCTCCGATATACGCTTCTACCGTACCATCCATGAAATCATGGCCTCCGCCCCCATGAGTGTGTATGTCAATAAACCCCGGAGCAATATAATTCCCTTTTGCATCTATCTCGAGGCAATCATCAATTTCTACATTCTCATTGCTTATGCTTGCTATCTTTCCGTCTTCAACAACAATAACCCCGTTATTTACCAGCCTGTATGGAGTAACAATCCTGCCGTTGAAAATTTTAATCCTCCGCATAGAACGCCCTCCACGCTTCCAAACAGTATTATTCTTATAAACAATATTATAAATATTTTTTCAATATGTCTTTATCAACCAGTGAAGCTGATTCCTCATCCAGGAAAAGGGTCACATCGTTATGGGTCTTCAGCATCGTTGCCGGTATCATATTTGTCACTTCATTTTCAAGAGTGAGCTTGACAGCATTGGCCTTTACTTTGTATGGAACACAGGATATTATGGTTTTTATCTGCATTATTTGGTAAACTGACATGGAAATTGCCTGTTTCGGGACATCGTCTACTGTTGGGAACCACCCTTCCCTTACCTGCTGCTTCTTGCAGTTTTCATCAAGGTTTACTATTATGTAAGCTTCTCTCGTATCAAAATCAGCCGGAGGATCATTAAAAGCAATATGAGAGTTTTCGCCTATGCCTATTAAACCCAAATCTATAGGCTCCCTCAATAATTCTTGGGTCAGCTCCCTGATATTTTTCTCAACATCACCTTCTCCGTTCACAAAATGCGCGGCTTTCAGGTTCACCTTGCTTACAAACCTTTCCTTAAGGTACTTTCTAAAACTGGCCGGATGCGTTTCGGGAAGGTTAATATACTCGTCAAGATGGAACATTTCCACCTTGCTCCAGTCCACATTTTCCTTAACCAGCGCTTTCAGGGTGTCAAACTGGGATGCGCCTGTTGACAAAACCAGTCTTGCGCTCCCTTTCTCAGAAATGCATTTGTTCAGGATAGAGGCTGCAAAAGCTGCTGCTTCCCTGCCAAGTTCTTCAGAATTTTTAAATATTCTTACCTTCATTTTATTACCCTCCTGTTTTTTAGCATTTATATAGCTTATAGTAAACTTAATTTTATATTTGCAGTTAAATTTAAGCTGTTCCTTAGGCTGTCCCCCTGATTACAAGTTCAGGCGTGATTACCGTTTTTACAGGTACATTTTTCCCTTCAATTACATCAATAAGAGTTTTTATGGCGAGGGAACTTATAGCCTCAACCTTGCTGTCCACAGTAGTCAATTCGGGAGTGGTGCAACAGGATATCAATGAATTGTCATATCCAATGACGGCAATATCCTCAGGCACCCTGATGCCTGCTTCCTGTAGTCTCTTTAATACACCTACCGCAAGTATGTCTTGTGCGGCAACTATCGCTGATATCTTTCTGCCTTCGTTAATCATTTTTTCAACAGCGGCATACCCTCCGTCAATTCCCTCTGTCGTTTTTATTATACTGTCCTGCTTTAAGTTAAGGCCGTATTCTTTCATGCCCTTTTTAAAACCCCTGGTTTTCGCGATTCCACTGAAGGTATCAACATCATTAATAAACACAATATCCTTCCGGCCCCTCTTCACAAGATGGCCTACCGCGCTATATACGCCAAATGAATCATCACATATGACAGAGTATATATTATCTCCTTCCACATCCCCGTTAATCATTACAACGGGAACATCCCGGGCTGCTTCCAATATATGGCTGTTATCGGTTTTCTCTTTAAAAACAGAACCTACAAGGATAATGCCATCAACTCTTTTCTGTAAAAGCAGCTTCAGGTACTTCTTTTTTTGATTTATATCATTTCCCGTGCTGCATAATATAACATCATAACCTCTTTGCCTTGCTTCAACTTCTATGGTGTGTATTGCGCTTGCATGGTATAAATCACGTACGTCAATAGTCAACAAACCAAGAACTTTAATGGAATTTACCATCAATCCTCTTGCAAAAACGTTTGGCGTATAGCCCAGTTCTTCCATAACCTTGGTTACCCTGTCACGAGTTTTTTGGCTGACAGGGCCGGTTCCGTTAATCACCCTTGAAACCGTAGCTATGGATACTCCGGCTTTTTTTGCAATATCATATATGTTCATTAATGATTATCCCCTCAAATAAGGTTGTCTTTTCAAATCGATAAAATGTAACTGCTTACATTTATAATATCCTGTGTCGGCTTTTTTGTCAATATAGGTCCTCCAAACTTATTAATCCCCAAAAGTGCTTTATTATGGTTTTATACACATAATCCCGATAAAATCATTTTCATGGCCTGTTTGCATGACAATTTAAAAAATGGTATTGCTGTCGTGATTTACAAATGATATAATTAAGATGTTATGTAAGCGCTTTCATTAAATGGGGGTCATTATATATGAATAATTGGACTTTGTTTTGCGGAAAACTTGATTTTAGCGGAACGGATACGGACGCTCTGAGGCAGTTTGCTTCCGAAAATTATGAAACGTTCGGGATCTATCCCATGTCAATCAATTTTGCTGGCGGTTCATATTATTTTTTGATAAAAGATGCCAGCCATAAAAAGCTGGTTGTCTTCGGCAAAGGAGATTGTTTTAATGACTTTGACGGTGAAGAAATTGACGTTAACGGCATATATGCAAAAGTCTGCAGATTAAGCAATTACAATTGTGACATGATAAGAAAGATTTTCCCTTTTACCAATCCAATAAACCATAAAGGCAAAAAAATCACCATTGGTCTCGGGGACAGGCTTGGCCTTGCATCTCCTGGACACATCCGGCTTATCAAGGATAAAGACGTCTTTCCGGTTCTCGCCCAGCAGTCTATGAGGGAATTAAAGCTTACAGGCCGTACTTACCATGATGTTTTATCGTCAGCAGCGTGGTCGGTTTTCCAAGAAGGTTACGTTGATGGCTTTGGAGCGGACGGAGACCACCTTAAAACTGCTGAAGAAATCAATTATGCCCTGAAATATGGCTTCACAATGATAACCCTTGACTGCTCGGATTATATAAATAATAAAGCTCCTTCAATGACTTCAGATGAGATAGAAGCCGAATATTCACTAATACCGGCAGCCGACAGGCAGCACTTGGAAGCGAAATATTCCGGAAAGACATTCTGTCTCAAAAACGGATGTAAAATTTTTTTTCCCCCGGCTGAATTCAAAAGAACGGTAATTACCTACTTTAAAGCTATTAAGTACACTATAGATATTTATAACAACGTAATTAAGAATAGTGGAAAATGTATTGATTTCGAAATGTCCATAGATGAAACCCTTACGCCCACTGCTCCTGAAGCCCATTATTTTGTCGCCTCTGAACTTATTGACAATGGTGTTGACATAACAAGCATTGCTCCAAGATTTTGCGGCGAATTTCAGAAAGGCATAGATTATAAGGGAGATATTGAACAGTTTAAAAAAGAATTTGCAATGCATGTAAAGATCGCCGAACACTTCGGGTATAAAATAAGCGTGCATTCAGGAAGCGATAAGTTCAGTGTATTCCCAATTATAGGCAAGGAGACCGGCGGGCGCTATCATCTGAAAACAGCCGGAACAAACTGGCTTGAAGCAGTAAGGGTGATCGCCCGAAAGAATCCTGATTTATACCGCAGGATGCACAAGTTCGCAGTATCAAACCTTCAGGAAGCAAAAAAATATTACCATGTCAGCGCTGATGTAAATAACATTCTGGATATTGATAACCTGAAGGATGACGAGCTGCCTTCGCTTATGGACATGGACGATTCCAGGCAGGTTCTTCATATATCCTATGGTTTGATTCTGCTTTCACATAATCCGGATGGATCTGCCGCTTTCAGGGACGAGATTTACTCCGCGTTGCATACATATGAAAATGAATACTACGAAGCTTTGGAAAAACATATTGGCAGACATTTGGCAGAATTGGGCATCCTGTAGTTTTCACAAATTGATTTCGTTAGAAGGATTAAAAATTTCTATTTGGGAGTTAATAATTTTAGCTTAAAAAATTTCATGTAAAAGAAGGAGTTTAATTTATAATGGCAGTGCGAAATGTCGATGAGCTGAAAAAAGTTTTAAATTCTTACATATCCTCGGTCGAAATCACCGATGTACATACCCATCTCTTTTCTTCTGATTTTGGAAATCTCCTCCTCTGGGGAATAGACGAGCTGCTTACTTACCATTATCTGGTGGCAGAAACCATGAGATGGGTTGACATACCCTGCAGCACATTCTGGAAGATGTCTAAAAAAGAGCAGGCAGACCTCGTATGGGATACCTTGTTTATTAAAAACACCCCATACAGTGAATCATGCCGCGGCGTACTGACAATACTCAAGAAACTTGGGCTTGATGTAGAAAGCCGAAATCTTGAGAATTACAGAAAGTATTTCAGCAACATGAAAGTTGAGGATTACATTGACAAAGTACTGGAACTTTCTAATGTTAAAACACTGGTAATGACAAATGATCCCTTTGATGACGAAGAAAGAAAAGTATGGCTTGAGAGTTACAAAGGAGATCCCAGATTCAGGGCTGCTCTACGTATAGACCCCCTGCTTAACAACTGGGACAACAGCTGGATAAAGCTCAAACAGTGGGGTTACGATGTCAGCGGGGAATTGACGGAAAACACTTTAAAGGAAACCAGGAGATTCCTTTCTGATTGGTTAGACAGGATGGACGCTCTGTATATGGCTGCATCTCTTCCCCCGTCTTTTAAAGTGCCCGAAGATTCCCCCCGCTCAAAAATCGTCGAGGAATGCATTATTCCGGTTTCAAGGGAGAAAAACATCCCCTTTGCAATGATGATAGGCGTGAAAAAACTTGTCAATCCTGATTTGCGTCTTGCCGGCGACAGTGTCGGAAAGGGTGATATTAACACTGTCGAGTATCTTTGTGTTAAATACCCTTGCAATAAGTTCATGGTTACCATGCTTTCAAGGGAAAACCAGCACGAGTTGTGCGTTGCTGCAAGAAAGTTCAGAAATCTGCTTGTGTTTGGCTGCTGGTGGTTCTTGAACAACCCTGTTCTTATTGAGGAAATGACACGCATGCGCCTTGAACTGCTGGGTTCCAGCTTCATTCCCCAGCACTCGGATTGCAGGGTGCTTGACCAGATGATATATAAATGGGATCATTCCAAAAAAATTATAGAAAAGGTATTGCTTGACAAATACAGTAACATCCTTGAAACAGGATGGGTTATTGATGAGAGCGAAATATCAAGGGACATAAATAAACTTTTCGGAGAAAATTTTTGGAGGTTTTTAAATGCATAGCAAATTGTTTATGGGAATTGACATAGGCACATCAAGTGTGCGTGCCGCAATCTTCGACCTTGACGGAAAGCAAATCAGCATTTCACAAAACGAGTACCCTATGATATGTACGGAACAAGGAATGGGTGAGCTTGACCCTGAGGTTGTATTCGGTAACTTGATTCAAGTCGTTAAGAACTGCATAGAAAAGCTTGGCGGTACTGACAAGAAAATAGAAGCAATCGGCATAAGCACTCAAATGCATAGTTTCATGGCAGTTGATAAAAACGGCAGGCCTTTGACCAACGTAATAACATGGGCTGACAGCCGTCCGGTCAGCCAGGCAGAGCAAATTGAAAAGATTTTTGATTACAAAATGATGTACTATAATACCGGGTGCAGAGTGCAACATCCAATGTACCCCCTCAGCAAGATTTTGTGGCTTAAAGAAACAAAACCGGATGTATATAAAAATGCGTATAAATTTATTACTATAAAGGAATACGTACTTTTCAAGCTCTACGGGCATTTTGTTGTCGATTTTACTGACGCTTCGGCAACAGGCTGTTTTAACATCCACAGCTTCGAGTGGGACAAGTACATACTTGAAAATGTGCTTGAAATTGATAAATCCATGTTTGGAGAGCCTGTAGAATGTACATTCATACTAAAAAATATGAACAGGGATTATGCAAAGGCGATGGACCTCGATCCTGATACTCCGGTTGCTATTGGCTCTGGTGACGGCATTTTGGCGAATGTTGGCTGCGGTGTTTTCGATGACACGTCCATGACAAGCACTGTAGGAACAAGTGGAGCAATGAGGATAAGCGTGAACGCTCCCTTGCTGGACCCAAGCCAGAAAACATGGTGCTATTGCTTTACAAGGAATACCTGGGTTGCCGGAGGCGCCATAAACAATGGCGGTATAGTGCTCAGATGGATACGCGACAGCTTTAGAAAGCAGTTTGAGCGTGAAGCTGAAGAAGCTGGAATTAAAAGTATATACGCTCTTTTTGACAAATATGCGGAAAAAGTTTCTCCAGGAAGCGATGGCCTTATATTTCTTCCATTCCTGACAGGAGAACGTTCACCCAACTGGAATGCAAACGCGCAAGGGACCTTGCATGGCCTTCAGCTTCTCCATACCAGGGAGCATCTTGTAAGATCTGCCATGGAAGGCGTAATGTACAGGATGTTTTCAGTTTACGAAGCAATAACACGGCTTAACAACAATGTCAGGCAAATCAAAGCAAACGGCGGCTACATTAAATCCGATATCTGGCTGAAAATACAGGCTGACATTTTCAACAAGGAAATAGCCGTAGCAGGAATCGGGGAAGCTGCAGTTTTCGGCGCAGCATATACGGCAATGGTGGCAGTCGGAGCAATAAACGGATTCAATAAAATACTGCCTGAAATGCAACCCTTGAAGGTGGTAAAACCAAACCCTGAAAACGTTGAGGTTTACAGAAATGCCTATAATCGTTTCAAAGATTTATATTGCAGAATATATGATGTTAAATAACCGGAGGTTTAAAAATGGTGGAAATAATTTTAAAATCAGAAGCAAACAGCGGTCTTGAGGAAACACAAATATTTGATGCCGTAAAGCAATCTATAGACGAATACCCGGGCAGATTAGGAAAAGTTCTCCTGCTCCCTCCAGACATAACACGCGGCAACTCGGGAGCGGGAATAATTACAGCCATGTATTACATGTTGCTGAAGGATGCTTGCAAGGTAGATATTATGCCGGCTTTGGGGAGCCATGTGCCTATGACCAGGGAAGAGCAGATAGAAATGTTCGGCCCTTATATTCCTGAAGAGTGTTTTATTGTCCATAACTGGAGAAAGGATGTTGTAAAAATAGGTGAAGTGCCCGGCGATTTCATCAGTGAAATTTCAGAAGGGCTTATAGACGAACCAATTGACGTAGAAGTCAACAGACTCCTTCTCGACAAGTCCTATGACCTGATAATCTCTATAGGACAGGTTGTCCCCCATGAGGTTGTCGGCATGGCAAATTACAGCAAAAATATTTTTGTCGGCTGCGGCGGCAGCAGCATGATAAACAAGACACATATGCTTGGCGCTTTCTATGGAATGGAAAGAATAATGGGAAGGGACCATTCACCTGTTCGCAAAGTTTTCGATTATGCTGAAGAAAAATTTGCAAGGGACATTCCTTTAATGTATGTACTGACCGTAACAACGCAAAGCGGAGGAAAAACCAACATCCACGGCGTTTTCATAGGACGGAATCGCAAGCTTTTTGAACAGGCGGTAACCTTAAGCCAGGAAAAAAACCTTACATTTCTTGACAGGCCGCTCAAGAAAGTTGTAGCTTTCCTTGACGGAAAGGAATTTAAGAGCACCTGGCTTGGAAACAAGGCAATTTACAGAACCAGGATGGCCATGGCGGATGGCGGTGAACTTATAGTACTTGCCCCGGGCGTTAAACAGTTTGGTGAAGACAAGGAAAATGACAGGCTTATAAGAAAGTACGGATATGTAGGCAGAACCCGTGTACTTGAGCTTTGCAAACAGCAGGAGGACCTGAAGAATAATCTTTCTGTAGCGGCTCACCTTATACACGGTTCCTCGGACGGAAGATTCTCAATTACTTATGCTGTTGAGAAGTTAACCAGGGAAGAAATAGAAGGTGTGAATTTTAAATACATGCCTTTCAAAGAAGCATGCAGGCTATATAATCCTGAGAAGCTGAAAGACGGATTCAATATCCTTGAAAACGGAGAGGAAATATTTTTCATCAGCAACCCTGCTTTAGGATTATGGGCCGATAAAAACAGATTTTAAAGACATGGAGGTAGAATATATGGATATGTTTTCTTTAAAAGGAAAAAACGCAGCCATTCTGGGAGGTGCAGGAGTCCTCGGCACTGCAATGGCCAAGGGTCTTGCAAGGGCCGGCGCCAATGTAGCCGTTTGCGATCTTTCTGAAGAAAAAGCCAGGAACCTTGCTTCTGAAATCAACAATCTTGGTGTTTTATCAAAAGGTTACAGATTAGATGCAATGGATCTTAACGATCTTAAATCAGTGCATGATGAAATCATCCGTGATTTCGGAAGGGTTGACATACTCGTCAACGCAGTAGGAGGAAACATGAAAGACGCTACAACCTCCGATACTCTCTCCTTCTTTGATTTGCCGAAAGAAGCTCTTGAAAAAGTGGTAAATTTAAATTTAATGGGCGGAGCCATCCTGCCGTCCCAGGTTTTTGGCAAAACAATAGCTTCAAACCCTAATGGAGGAGTAATAATTAATATATCTTCAATGAATGCTTTCAGGCCTCTTACCCGAATACCCGGTTATTCAGCCGCAAAAGCCGCTGTCAGCAATTTTACGCAATGGCTTGCAGTTGACCTGGCCCGGGCTTATGGAGATAAAATCAGGGTTAATGCCATTGCTCCTGGCTTTTTCCTGACGGAACAGAACCGCTTTTTGCTGACGAACCCTGAAACCGGTGAATTAACCGCAAGGGGCAATTCAATAATATCCCACACCCCGATGGGCAGATTCGGCAACCCCGAGGACCTTGTCGGCACATTGATCTGGCTTGCTTCTGATGCATCAAAATTTGTAACTGGTATTGTTGTGCCAGTAGATGGCGGATTTTCAGCATATTCAGGTGTGTGAGGTGTATCCTATGAATAAACAGCAGATTGGCGTTATTGGACTTGCAGTAATGGGCAAAAACCTTGCTCTCAATATCGAAAGCAAAGGATTTCCGGTTTCAGTTTACAACCGCTCCCGCTCAAAAACCGATGAGCTTCTTGAGGAAGCAAAAGGCAAAAATATAAAAGGAACATACACAATCGAAGAGTTTGTAAATTCACTTGAAACTCCGCGTAAAATAATTATCATGGTAAAAGCCGGTAAACCTGTTGATGACACCATTGAACAATTAAAACTTTATCTGTCCAAAGGTGATATATTAATTGACGGCGGCAACTCGTTCTTCCAGGATACTATAAGGCGCAACAAAGCCCTTGAAAAAGAAGGTTTCCGGTTTATAGGAGCAGGCATCTCAGGCGGTGAGGAAGGAGCCTTAAAAGGTCCGGCTATAATGCCGGGAGGACAGGAAGACGCCTACCGCCTTGTAGAACCGGTTTTAACAGCCATATCCGCCAAAGTGGACGGCGAACCGTGCTGCACATATATCGGTCCTGACGGTGCGGGCCATTATGTCAAGATGGTACACAACGGTATTGAATACGGGGATATGCAACTTATCAGTGAAGCCTATTATCTCCTAAAAAACATACTTGGCATGACTCCCCCGGAACTTCATGAAACTTTTGCGGAATGGAACAAGGGTGAACTGGACAGCTATCTTATAGAAATAACACAGGATATATTCACAAAAATAGATGGAGAAACCGGAAAATATATGGTAGACATTATACTCGACACTGCCGGCCAGAAGGGTACGGGAAAGTGGACCAGCCAGAATGCCCTTGATCTCGGTATTCCCATTCCAACTATAACAGAGGCTGTGTATGCACGCTGCATGTCTTCAATTAAATCGGAGCGTGTTGCAGCCGCTAAGGTTTTAAAGGGTCCGGAAATAGCCGGGTTTAAAGGTGATAAAAAGGCCTTCATCGAAGCTGTAAGAAAAGCTTTATATGCAAGCAAAATATGCTCCTACGCACAAGGCTTTGCGTTGCTTAAAGCAGCTTCAAAGGAATATAACTGGAGTCTGAACTATGGCAATATTGCTATGATATTCCGTGGCGGATGCATAATAAGAGCCCAGTTCCTGCACAGAATAAAAGAAGCTTACGACAGGAAACCGGACCTTGACAATCTTCTTCTGGACAGCTATTTCAGCAATATTGTCCAGAATTATCAGAAAGAATGGCGTGAAGTGGTAATTGAAGCAATCAGGCACGGTCTGTCTGTACCCGCTTTTTCAAGCGCCCTTGCTTATTTTGACGGATACAGGTCCGAAAATCTTCCGGCAAACCTGATTCAGGCACAGAGAGATTATTTCGGCGCGCATACTTTTGAAAGAGTGGACAAACAAGGGATATTCCACTATAAGTGGTTTTAATGAGATATGTTTGCCACATGAACAGTATGTTTATTTGTAGCGGCAGTTGCAAAAGCTGCCGCTGCAATAACACTTCCTTTATCTCTGCGCTCTCCTCTGTATCCTCCACAACTTTCTGTACTTCAAAGGTGTCATATCCTCCAGTTGCCTGAATGTTCTTATAAAGTTGCTGACACTGTCAAATCCTACACTGTATGAAATGTCCTCTATTGTTTTATCAGTTGAATCAAGCAATGCTTTTGCTTTATTTATGCGGTATTTTACCAAATATTCATATGGGCTGTAACCTGTTGTCTTTTTAAATACCCTGATAAAGTGATACAAGCTGTAGCAGGCTTTTTCAGCCATATCCTGTACAGTAATATTTGAATTGTAATTTGCCTCAATAAAACTTATTGCTTCCCTTACCTGTCTATGCTGGCTCCGGCTTTCACAATATCCGCTGTTTGATGAGGCTTCAAGAAGGATATGCGTCAACATATTGACAACAATATTTGATGCCTTTATTTCAAATTGCCTGTCCCCTTTCTCCATCATATCCATGACCATATCAATATAGTCCACAATTTCGCTGCCTATGTCGATAACAGGTCCGTAATTGTCATAGATTACGTTAAAGTATTCCTCACTGTTGCTGCCAAAAAGGTGCACCCACTTAATATCCCATCCCTCATCGCTTGAGGTGTAGTATTCCTGGTAATCATAACAGTTAATAACAAAGAGCTGCCCGGGATTCAGTTCATAACGCCTTCCCCTGTATTCTGCGGATCCCTTGCCTTTAAGCGTATAGAGCAGTAAAATACTTTTAAACCCTTCTCTCCTGGTATAATACCCTTTCCTGGTTTTAAAATGGCCTGCGGACTGAATATAATAAAACGTGGTTTTGGCAAGCAGGCTTGGAGTCCAATTAAATGATTTCTTTTCGCTGACAACCAGTTCTGTGTCTATCCAGTTTTGTTTCATTGAAATCCATCACCTTTATAGCAATTTATTTATATTTTTAAGCAACTTTATTTATTGTTTTTTATCTAATTAAATTTTATAATGCAAACAAAACTAAAGCAATTATTTTATGAATTTGTTTATTGGAGAGTGAAAGAAATGTCAATTACTCCTATACGCCCTAAATGGAAAGGAACTATGACCGACCGGGAGAGATTTAACAATCAAATGCATTACAAATCCGTTGACCGGTGTTTTAATATGGAATTCGGTTATTGGGATGAGAATTTCAAGGAGTGGCCAATATTTTATGAAAACGGAATAACAAACAACAAGGAAGCCGATATTTTCTTTAATTTTGACAGGATTGAGGTTATCAAACCAAACGTCTGGATGAATCCTGTCTTTCCCAACACTGTAATTGAAGAAACTGAAACAACATTAATATACATTAATAATGACGGTTTGTTGGCTGAAGTTCCAAAGGACGGACATGATACAATACCGCACTATATAAAGGCTTCCATTGTAACCCCGGACGACTGGAAAAGGTGCAAGGAAGAGCGTTTTAGAAGGGATGACCCCGCAAGGAAAATAGATATTGAAGCCTTAAAGAAACAACATCCCGCAGACAGGGATTATCCTCTTGGTATATATTGTGGTTCCATGATAGGTAAAATTAGAGATATGCTTACCTTTGAAGGGTTGGCATATGCATGCTACGACTATCCTGATATGGTTGAGGACATGGTTGAAACATGCTGCGTTCTTGTAGAAGACGCCCTTGACCAGCTATTGCCACACTTTGACTTTGATTTTGCATCAGGTTGGGAAGATATTTGCTTCAAAAACGGTCCGATTGTTTCTGTTGACTTTTTCAAAAGCGTCGTAGTGCCTCGCTATAAAAGAATAAGCAAGAAACTCCGCGATGCTGGAATAGATATTTGGTACACCGATTGTGACGGCGATGTAAGACCGATTCTTCCGTATCTTCTGGAAGGCGGCATAAATTGCCTGTTCCCGTTTGAAGTAAATGGTTGCTCCCATCCTGCAGAACTCCTTGAAAAGTATTCAGGAGAGCTTAGAATTATGGGCGGGGTTGATAAGATTAAACTAAAGGAAGGCAAGGAAGCAATAAAAGCCTACCTCGAAACACTGGTACCACTGGTTGAAAAAGGCGGCTATATACCTTTCTGCGACCACCGTTGCCCGCCGGATGTCAGCCCTGAAAATTACTTGTATTACCTGGATCTGAAAGAAAAAATGTTTGGAATGTAAAATATTTGATAAAAAAAATTGGCAAAAACCAGGAGAAAAATCTCAAACCGTTTTTCTCCTGGTTTTTTATTTAAGCGTCAATTTCTTACTCTCAAATAAAAAATGTCAAAAATCAATTACTTAAAATTTTCAATATTCGTATTGACAATATCTTTTTATTGCTGTATTATTGTATTAATCACTTAATACAATAATACAGTGATACAATGCGAGGTGATTGAATGGCCAATGATTATTCGGCCAATGTCCCCATATACTTGCAGATTATAAATGAAATCAAGCTGAAAATCGCGTCAGGAGAGTGGAAAACCGGCCAGCGCATTTTGCCCGTCCGCGAACTGGCTATGCAATTCACAGTCAATCCGAATACAATGCAGCGCGCATTGGCTGAGCTTGAGCGCGAAGGATTAATTTATACCGAACGCACAACAGGAAAATTTGTGACTTCTGATGATATCCTTGTGTCAAATGTACGTGATATGCTGGCCAGGGAGTATATGCAAAGCTTTTTTTCCAGTATGCAAAAGCTCGGCTACAATATGGGGCAAACAATGAAAATAATTGAGGATTACGTAACGAAATATAAGGAGGGGAAATAATTATGGCTAATCTTATTGAAGTAAAATCTCTTAGTAAAAAATACGGTTCGAAACTGATACTTGACAATATTTCGTTATCTTTTGAAAGGGGCGCTATAATTGGATTAATAGGTCCAAACGGTTGTGGCAAGACAACTTTCATAAAAATTTTGTCTGGGTTGATAAGAGACTATAACGGAGATGTAAAAATTGACGGACATTCTCCTGATGAGTATACAAAATCGATAATTTCCTATCTTCCTGAAAAGACATATTTAAGTGACTGGATGAAGATAAAAGACGCAGTTACATTCTTCGCTGATTTTTATAATGACTTTGATAGGAATAAAGCTGAATCTATGCTGGAACAATTTGGACTTAATCCTGAACAAAGAATTAAGAGCATGTCAAAGGGTATGCAGGAGAAACTCCAATTGGCACTGGTAATGTCACGAAACGCAAAAGTATATTTGCTTGATGAACCTCTTGGCGGACTTGATCCTGCTTCAAGAAAAGCAATGCTGGACATTATACTGAACAATTACTCGGAGAATTCCCTTGTTCTAATCTCAACCCACATAATTTATGCTGTTGAAAAAATATTTGACAGGGTTGTTATGATCGGCGACGGCAAAATCCTGATAAACGACTCGGTTGATTATTTACGTGAAACTACCGGGAAATCAATCGAAGGACTTTTTGAGGAGGTATTCAGATGCTAAGCAAACTGTTAAAACATGAAATAAAAGATACTGGACGTATTATGCCATTCCTTTATCTTATAGCTTTTGCAGCAACAGTAATCGCTTTTATAAGTTTTACAACAGGAATCAACTGGCTTAGGTATTCATCCTCCGTCTTGCTGATATTGATCGGCATTGCTGTTTTTATAGTTACTCTGGTATTTATTTCTGTAAGATTTTATCAGAATCTGTATTCAAGGGAAGGTTACCTGATGTTTACCCTGCCGGTAAAACCCCATTTTCTCTTAGTCTCCAAAGCCATTGTATCGATAAGCTGGCTTATTTTAAGCAGTATTGTAACTATAATCTCAACGCTTTGCGCTCTTCATTTTCTCGGTGTGTTTGAATCAGTCAGCCTTAAGGAGATTCGGAATTATATATTGCAGTCACCATATGGAAATCTGATCGATGCAATAATTCCATTGGCGGTTTTTAGCGTTATCTACCTTGTCGGGCAGATATATTTCTCAATAACGCTTTCAAATATTCCGGCTTTCCACAGCATGAGCGCTGTTTCAGCCATAGTAATTTTTATAGTGCTTAACTTCGCTTTGCAAATAATTGATTCAATATTTGCCGTTATATTACCAATATCAATCCATATAAGCGCTGAAGGAGTTGCTTTTTCTACTCAGACCATGCTGGGCTTTCTATTGAAAAACATTGGCAATTCAAACTTGTCAGAGATGGTAATAGGGCTAGGCGGCCTTATATTTCAAGTAATTGCGGCTTGTATCCTGTACTATTTCAATGGGTGGCTTATGAATAAAAAGGTATCCATCAGATAAGCAAAATTTAAGGGGAAGCTTACGCTTTCCCCTTTTTATTTTAATTCATTTAAATCATAAGGCGTTTCCTGGTATACATAATAGTTAAGCCAATTGGAAAACAGCAAATTAGCGTGTCCTCTCCAATTTACCAGCGGTTGGTTTGAAGGATCGTCACCTGGGAAATAATACTTTGGTATGCTTATATCAAGCCCCTTTGCTTTATCCCGTTCATATTCCTGCTTTAACGTAAGCGGATCATATTCAGAGTGGCCGGTGACAAAAATTTGTCTCCCGTCTTTTCTTGCCACCAAATAAACGCCTGACTCTTCTGACTCGGACAATATTTCAAGTTCCTCAACCTTTTCAATATCTTCCCGTCTCACTTCAGTATGCCTTGAATGAGGCACATAGAAAACATCATCAAATCCGCGAAGTAGTTTTACATAATTCTTTGTAGCAGTATGCGGAAATACCCCGAACATCTTGGAAGGAAGCGGGTATTTTGGAATTCCGTAATGGTAATAAAGTCCTGCCTGTGCACCCCAACAAATATGCAACGTGGAAAAAACATTATGTTTACTCCACTCCATGATTTCTTTAAGCTCATCCCAGTAATCAACTTCTTCAAATTCCAGTAGCTCTACAGGAGCGCCTGTAATTATCATTCCGTCGAACTTATCTGCCTTGATATCATCAAATGTGATATAAAACCTTATTAAATGCTCTTGAGGCGTATTCTTTGAAACATGTGTCTTAGGGTGCATAAGTGTTATATCCACCTGTAGCGGTGTGTTCCCCAATAACCGCAAAATTTGTGTTTCCGTAACTATTTTATTTGGCATCAGGTTTAAAAGCAATATCTTAAGCGGCCTGATATCCTGATGAAATGCACGTTCTTCAGGCATTACAAAGATATTTTCCTTGTTTAAGATATCAACAGCAGGAAGGTCATCTGGTATTTTTATCGGCATTCTGTTCCTCCTCTACTATAACGTTCTTTACCTTTTTAGCAGCTTTATTAAGTGCTTGATCCAGGTCATAAATCAAATCTTCAACATCCTCAAGTCCAATTGAGAGTCTTATCATATCCGGGGTCACACCCGCGCTTAATTGCTCTTCTTCGCTTAGCTGTGCATGTGTAGTGCTTGCCGGATGAATAACAAGAGATTTCGCATCTGCTACATTAGCAAGCAATGAGAATATCTCAAGGCTGTTGATAAATTCGATTCCTGCCTCAATCCCGCCTTTAATCCCGAATGTGAATATGGAACCTGCTCCTTTCGGAAAGTACTTCTGTGCAAGCTTATAATACTTGTTGCCTTTTAGCGAGGGATAGTTTACCCACACAACATGGGGATGATTCTGCAGAAATTCTGCAATTTTCTTCGCATTGGAAACGTGGCGTTCAACTCTCAGCGAAAGCGTTTCCAGCCCTTGTAACAGCAAAAATGAATTAAACGGACTTATTGCAGCTCCCGTATCTCTTAAAAGCTGAACCCTTACCTTTACAATATACGCAGCAGGTCCAAAGGTTTCTGTATACCTGATATTGTGGTAACTCGGATCAGGTTCGGTAAGTCCCGGGAACTTTCCGCTTCCAGCCCAATCAAAATTTCCTGAATCTACGATTACACCGCCGATTGACGTACCATGCCCTCCGATAAATTTGGTAGCAGAGTGCACTATAATATCAGCTCCATACTCAATAGGCCTTATAAGATACGGAGTTCCAAAAGTATTGTCAACAATAAGCGGTATTCCGTTTTCATGTGCAATTTGGGCTACCTTCTCTATATCAACCAGGTTTATGCCAGGATTCCCTATTGTCTCAATATAAAGCGCTTTTGTATTGTCATTTATAGCTTTAGCAAAATTTTCAGGATCGTCAGGATTTACAAAATTAGTCTTTATTCCTAACTTGGGCAATGTAGTTGAAAAAAGGTTATAAGTACCGCCATATAATGTGCTTGAAGACACAATTTCGTCACCTGCGCCCGCAATATTCAATATTGCATACGTTATTGCGGCTGATCCGGAAGCTATGGCAAGCGCTCCAACTCCGCCTTCCAGTGCTGCCATTCTTTGCTCAAATACATCCGTCGTTGGATTCATAATCCTTGTATAGATATTGCCTGGTTCCTTTAAAGAAAACAGATTTGCTGCGTGTTCTACGTCTCTAAACACGTATGATGTAGTCTGATATATAGGTACTGCTCTGGAACCGGTAGTTGGATCAGGTTTTTGCCCGGCATGTACCTGGAGAGTATCAAATCCCAATTTCCTATTACTCACTTAACAATCCCTCCTTTTCCTATTGTTCCATATGTTGCCATACTGCCATTTGCAAGCTGTACACTAGTACCCCACTATATTTCATAATATATTATATTTGGTTTAACAATTTGTCAATATATATTTTGTGAATGCCATACAATTAGTACTAGCACACGGGTATTTGACACTTGAATAAAGAAAAAACCTCCAAAAGCCTTGATATCGGCTTATTTTTTTGTCAAATTTTAAACTTTACTATTGCGTACTTTGTGGTACTGTGTTATAATATAAGGAATTGGAGGCGATTTTATGAGACTAAAGGTTAGTAAATCTAAAAATGCAGCATCCCTTTATGTTATTAAATCCATATATAAGAATGGCGTTCGTACTTCAAAAATTGTTGAAAAACT
>DULF01000131.1 GCA_012840535.1 Clostridiaceae bacterium | reverse complement strand
TATATCTTATTTTGTTTCATAACGAAACGTCACTTTATTCCCGTCCTTTAAGAATAATAGACCCTTTTCTGTCCAATCTTGTTCCATGCTTTTTAATCCTTCTTTTTTAATCCTCTTTTAAAATCCAGATTATATCTTTGCCATCACTGTTTATAAATATTTCAAAACACAGTTTCCCCTCTTACGAAAAAATTACATTGGTGACACTCCGCAAGTTTTAAGATATTTTATCTTTACGTATTAGACACCTTTTTTGATTTTTCAGAATTTATCATCGATTGCAGAAGAATTAAACCAATCAGCATAATGGTGGGAAAGATTATCGATGCCAGAAGTCCCCAGTTCAAATTGCTGCTGTCAGCAATGATTCCGGTAAACTGCGGTCCAACAGAACAGCCTAAATCTCCTCCAAGTGCCAAAACTGCAAACATGGCAACACCACCAGTCGGATAACCTGCTGCAGTTATGCTTAACATTCCAGGCCACATTAAGCTTACACTTAATCCGCACAGGGCACAGCCCAACAGTGATATAGCCGGTATTGGTGAAAGGGCTGTAATGATATATGATGCCATACATAAAACAGAGCAAATTATTAATAATTTCTGCATATTAATTTTTTGACCTCTAACCCCGTACCATGTACGTACAATTCCCATCATTACAGCAAACATACAGGGTCCCAATATGTCTCCAAGGGTCTTTGTAATGCCCAGACCTTTCTCGGCAAATAGTGAAGACCATTGGCTCATGGCCAGCTCACTGGCACCAGAGCATACCATCAGGAGCAAGGCAATGAGAAAAACTTTAGACTTAAACAGTACTTTTAGCGGAGTTCGTTTGCTTTCCTCTATAGGAGGCATAAGTGGTACCCTCATGAATTTGAAAAAGTTGAATAACGGCAGCATGGACCATGCAAGCGGAAGGGTAAACCATAAATCCTGCCCAACAAAACTCAGCGCCAAAGTAGACAAGATTACTATCAGTACCTGTCCCCAACTGTAAAAAGAATGCAGCAGACTCATCGAAGAAGCTTTCGCCTCACTCGGCAGGCTCTCAACGATAGGGCTGACAAGCACTTCGATAAGACCGGCGCCTATTGAAAACAACATACTTGATATAACAAGTCCCGCATACGGCAATGGCAACACCCTGGGCAAAAAAGCAAATGCAAACATACCGACGGCAGCAAAGGCGTGTGCCATTACAACTGACAAACGTTGGCCGATTTTTTCTACAATTTTGATAGCAAGCGCATCAACTATAAGTTGGGTTACAAAGATAATCAGGACCAGGCTCCCGAGCATTGTATATGAAAGTCCGAATTTTTCCTGAAAAACTACAAAAAGCAAAGGAGGAAGATTTACAATAAGGGCCTGGGTTATATAGCCTAAATAACATGCATGAAGTGTACTTTTGTAATTGATTTTGTTCATTTCCAACTCTTTCCTGTTCCTTCCGTAACTAATAAAATATTAGCAATATGTATAATTGTAATAATATTTTTAGCCAATAACTCAAATATTATATCAACTCAGTCCATAATAATCAATATGTCCTAACCTGCTTCATCACTCTGTATAAACACTGGTTATTTGAAAAAGTAAATTCCACTCCAATTTTTGGAAAGTGGAAATAAGTTTTGCAAATTTAGAATTGTAAGAAGTGTGGAAGTTACTTTTGCAAACAACTGCACGTTGTATTATTCATCTAAT
>DULF01000235.1 GCA_012840535.1 Clostridiaceae bacterium | reverse complement strand
CAGTCCCTTCAAAGTCAGTCATTATAAATACACCCAAACCCATTCTAAACCTTTTCTCGTTAATACCCATCATAATTGTAAAGAACGAAATTTTGTCGGTGATACTCCACAGTTTGCTTTAAATAACTTGGAAAAGTAATTTGCATTGGGAATTCCAACTTCGCATCCAATTTCAGCCACAGTTTTGTCAGTTGTTAAAAGTAATCGCTTGGCATAGTCTATTCGCTTTGCTGTGATGTATTCAGTAAACCCTATGCCTATATGTTCTTTGAAGAGACGACTTAGGGAATACGTCGAGATACCAAAATGATCTGCAACTTTCGTCTGGCTAAGAGAGGGATTGGTAAAACTATCATTTATATACTCAATCACATTTTGCATAAGTGTTTTGTATTTATACGATTTTGAATCTTCTTCAGTTATATTGTCATTAAATGTCAAAGGTAAATTTGTCAATGCATGTTCGGAAGCAGAAATATCCATCTTGTTAAGACATTTGATATAGGATTTTCGTATGTTATTAATAGAATCAACCACTTCACCGACATATACTTGAAATTTAATATTAAACAGGTCGTAAATGTAATCTTTAATAAAATTTGAAAGTTCATGAACACTGGCATCTTTTAAAAGACAAATAATAATTGTGTGATCATTGTAAAGAATATCAGTTATATACACGACTATGCCATACTTCATATATATATTTGCGGAAAGCTGTTCACGATCAGTTGTATTAAGTTTCAAATTTGGTATTGCCAATACGCAGAAAGGACCTTTATACTTGGAAATTTCCAAGCGTTCTAACTCTTTATCCGGTATTGGTATACCATAAAGCAAATTGCTAAGTAGGAAGTCCATTATCAGCATATTTTGCTCGGAAGTTTCATTCCGCATTCTTGCTAAAGTGTTTTCAATCACCTGAAGTTCATTTTCTCCGCTTTGCCTGCTTAATCCCCGCACAAGTCTGATTATTGGTTTATAGTTTATATAAACTGCAAAAACAAATAATAAAATAAGTAATGCAAAAGCTGAAAAAGATATTATTCTTAATGTTGAGTAAAAATTATAAAGATTTTCTTCGTAAAGATCCATAGGAATAAAGGATATATACTTGTAATTGTTGATATTACTGCTAATTTTAAATACCGTAAACTTTTTATTCTCAGTAAAATACTGAAGAGTATTGTCACGACTATTTGTTAAAAAATCAATAAATTTCTTGTCATTCAGTATACTGTTGTCTATATATGCGGAAGAATCAGATATTGTAGAATAAAGTAATTTATTATTGCTATCGAAAACACAAAACTCCATTGAAGATGCGCTTTGAGAAGCGAATAGTGATACATTTATTGATGAAGAATCCAGTATATAAAATATCAGTGCCTCATCGTTCTGGTTGCCAATCCTGACACGTGTTCCCACCAGGAGTGCTTTTTTTCCTGATGAATTATCATAAGTAGAACATATTCTGAGTAATGAGTTGCTGTCAAAAGAGTTATCATCATAAGTATTATTGTCATATGAAAAAAAGTCTTTGATTTTATTAATAGCAGAAACATCGGACCTGTCTATATTCATATAAAGCTCACAAAATCCTGAAAAATTATACTTGGTCAAATGCGTAAAAATGTAGTCTTCCCCATAATAAAAAATACCTATATTATATAAATTAGGATCCTGCATACGATATTTTGCTAATTCATCGACACACTCTTTGTAATAATAAGGATCTTTTTTTATTGAAGACAACAAAAGGGCAGAAGAGAGATTTTTTCTGGTATCAAAACTAATATTCAAGGCCTTCATTTTCATCTCAGAAATCTGATTTTGAAAAAACAGGGCAAAAGAGCCGGTTATATCAATGTAATATTCCTCATTTTTCCTCTGCATTTCTTTATATGAATGAATTACAATTATGTTTATAGATATTATTGAAGGTATTAAAAGCGCAGCAACAAGAGTCAGCACGAACCGACATAAATATTGGTATCTTGTAAGATATGATTTTATGAACATGTATTAGGCCTCCCCCCTGTGTCTGGCAGCAAATAATGTTATCAAAAAACTATAATTTAATTACATGCTGTGTACTATAATTATCAAACCTTCTATTGCAACTATAAAACTTATCTCAATCATAAACTACATATATTACAGCAAAATAAGAAACCTCAAGTACATGATTTTACAATATAAAATTATCCAATGTCAATTTTTTGTGCACATTGCAAAATTTGAAACACTCAACATGATACAATAAAAATCCATCCAGACAGTTAATATATCATTATCTTATATTTTAAGTAAGTAGAACTGATAAGTAAATAGCACATTTATTAGCAAATGTTCATTATTTTGCAGAGGATACAACCAAAATATTGATGATATAACTAAGTCATTTAAACTACTAAACCGGCAAAAAAATGAACATAATTGCAAAAAGCTGCTATTGAAAATGAATTATTCACAAGAATATAATACGTGTATGAGTATTATACGGATAATACAAACTGTTATTCAGTAAATAGCTATTAGTAAAAATTAACTTAAATGTTATTTATTAATAAGCTATTCATTGAAAAGTAATTCAATGAAGATAATCGTGTAAAAAATGTTAATTCCAGGATGGATAAAAAAGCAAGCAACTTAGTAGAACAAATTGAGGTGTACAGCATGAAGAATTTTCTAAAAATTCCTAATTATTCAAATTATAAACATAATGATAATAATTTCAGGCAGAATAATAGTTTAAGTATTAGCAGCAAAAATTGTAAACCAGGAAAGGTTAAAGCTGCATCTGATACTTTACTGAAAAGAATTCACAAACACAGGGCATTATATATTTTTATGCTACCCGCAATTATTTATGTGGCGATATTCTACTATGGTCCTATGTATGGAATTCAAATAGCTTTTAAAGATTACAACAGCGCTTTCGGTATCTGGAATAGCAAATGGGTTGGATTTAAACACTTTAAGGATTTTTTCGGAGGATATTATTTTGGGAGACTTATCAAAAACACCTTTGCCATATCATTTTATTCGTTGATAGATTTTCCAATACAAATCATTGTTGCCTTAATGTTGAATGAAATAAGAAATTATAAATACAAAAAGTTCGTGCAAACAGTGCTTTATGCTCCACATTTCATTTCTACGGTTGTAATGGTGGGAATTGTTACTACCATGCTTTCACCATCAATAGGTGTGGTAAACCATATTATTGAATTATTGGGATATGAACGCCAGTATTTTATAATACAACCTGCTGCATTCAGGCATATTTATGTATGGTCAGGTGTATGGCAGGAAATGGGATGGGGTGCAATAATTTACCTTGCAGCATTATCCAATGTAGATATTCAGCTGCATGAAGCTGCTACAATAGACGGTGCCAGCAGAATGCAGCGCATAAAATATATAAATATTCCAACAATAACACCTACCATTGTTATAATGCTAATTTTAAGAATGGGCAGAATTGCAACTGTTGGTTACGAAAAAGCCTTTTTACTTCAAAACGACCTTAACATTGCAGTTTCTGAAATAATTTCAACATATGTTTACAGGCGAGGGCTGGTTGGAGGTCAGTACAGCTTTTCAACTGCTGTAGGGTTGTTCAACAATGTCCTTAATATAATAATGCTCCTTATAGCTAATGCAATTTCCCGCAAGATAAGTGAAACAAGTTTATTCTAGGGAGGATTTATAATGTCTCATATTAAAGATACCAGTAGCGACAAAATATTTGGTATTGTCAATTCTACAATTGTTACACTGTTAATGTTAATCGTAATGTACCCGCTTATATATGTCGTTTCGTGTTCAATAAGTTCACCTGATCTTGTAAGCAGGGGGCAAATAATATTATTTCCAAGAGGGTTAACTATTGAAGGTTACAGACGAATTTTCATGGACGAAAATATAATGATAGGATACGGAAACACAATTATGTATACGGTTTTAGGCACATTGGTAAACCTTTTTCTGACGCTACCTACAGGTTATGCGTTATCAAAAAAAGAATTACCCGGTAGAAATATATTTATGGTTTATTTTCTCATAACAATGTACTTCTCCGGGGGTATGATACCAACATTTCTGCTTGTGAAATCACTTGGATTGTATAATACAAGGACAATACTTATCATCTCAGGTGCCGTAAGCGTATATAATGTAATTATTTGCCGTACATTTTTTGCAGGAATTCCAAAAGAACTGGAAGAAGCTTCTATTATCGACGGATGTTCAACTTACCGTACTTTTATACAGGTGGTTTTACCAATATCAAAAGCGTTGATAGGTGTAATGGTGTTATATTACGGTGTTTCCCACTGGAATTCATATTTCAATGCACTGATATATATCATGGATAATAATAAAAAACCTTTGCAGTTGTTTTTAAGAAAAATACTGATAATCGAACAAATGAATGCTGCAATGACCAGCAACATCACCGATGACGATGTTTATGCTGAGGCATTGAAGCTTAAGGAACTTCTGAAATATTCTGTTATTATAGTATCTTCACTCCCTGTTTTAATATTATATCCTTTTTTACAGAAATACTTTGACAAAGGCGTTTTAATAGGATCAATCAAAGGATAACATATTGCGGCAAGTATTATTGAAAGTATTGTAGTAATATAAAAATACTTAATAATTATAAAAGAATGACTGGTACTTGCGTATTAAAAGTAGGGTGCACACTACTTTAATATATATAAATTTAAAGGAGGATTAGAATGAAAAATAAATATTTCATCAGTAAAATTCTCATCATGTTAATTATAATTTGCCATTTTACTGTATTCATGGCCGGTTGTAAAACAGGTACATCAACAAATCAAGCTACACAACAAACCACGCAGGATAAGTCAGAATCAAAAACTTCCGCAGAAGGAAAGAAAAATTTTAATGAAACCGGATATCCCATAGTTAACGAAAAAATTACTGTGAAATCCGTGTACAGCTCATATGAAGTTTATGGAGATCCCAAGGAAATGTCTACATGGCAGGCTCTTGAGGAAATAACAAATATCCACATTGAATGGGACCGAATTGAAGACGAGCAGTTGGAACTATACTTTGCAGCAGGTGATTTACCCGATTTCTTCATGGCAGGCCTGGATAACAAAAAATTATTTCAATACGGTGTTGAAGGCGGATTGTTCTATGATTTAACTGAGTTTATAAATAAATATATGCCCAATTTATCCAAGGCTTTTGAAAAATATCCAACAGCAAAGAAAATTGTTACTCAAATAAATGGTGAGATATACACTTTGCCCAGAATCGTTAAGTCTTCTACAGCAGCGGCAGCAAGAATGCATTACAGGAAAGACTATGTAGAAAAGGTTGGTCTTGGAATACCAACAACCGTAGATGAATTCTATAATGTTGCAAAAGCAATAAAAGATTCAGGATTAACAGGAGGATATGCTCCAATAGTTTCAGCTTACAATTTCTTCACTCTCCATACTGAACCATTCTTATTTGCAGCATTTGGAGATTCAGTAGATGTTGATTTCAGTGATGACGGCAGTGGAAAAGTTGTTTACAACCGCATGTCCGAACAGTATAAAAGATATCTTAAATACATGAATAAACTATATAAAGAAGGTATACTGGATAACGAATATTTGACAATAGACAGTGCTACAGCCGAAGCACGAATGAAAGCCGGACAAGGAGCATTTTCTGTTAATGGTACAACTCTTAATGAATCAGATTTTCCGGATGGAATTATACACCTTGACGTTCTTGCTCCTCTTACTTCTGAAT
>DULF01000130.1 GCA_012840535.1 Clostridiaceae bacterium | reverse complement strand
TAAAAAAAATGAAAAAATATTCTAATTAGAATACTTTTTCATTTTTTTATTACTAGCTGATATACATTACTCCCTTGAAACAATGTTGTCTATACTTTTATTTTTCGCCGAACTTAGCCGGCTTAGAGGGCCAGCCCTTTTTCCACTTCTGCCTTAGCCCTTGCAATAGCTTCATCTATACTTAATTCCACCATCTCCCCGGTTTTTCTCAATTTAAATTCCACAATACCTTCACCTATCTTTTTTCCAACCGTTATCCTGATGGGAATTCCAATTAAATCCGCATCCTTGAATTTAACACCGGGCCTTTCATTCCTGTCATCCAGCATAACTTCGACACCGGCTTTGCCAAGCTCAGAATAAATTTTTTCTGCGGCTTCCATCTGAGCAGTTTCGGTAGGATTAACAGGTACTATTATTACATGGTAAGGAGCAACTGATATCGGCCATATTATCCCGTTCTCGTCATGGTTTTGCTCTATTATGGCCGCCATCGTCCTGTTTATACCTATACCATAGCATCCCATTACCATAGGCCTTTCCTTGCCGTTTTCATCAAGATAGACACACCCCAATGCTTCGCTGTATTTTGTCCCAAGCTTGAAAACATGCCCTACCTCAATACCCCGTGCTATTTTAACAGGCGCTCCGCATTTCGGGCACTTGTCTCCTTCAACGATTTTTCTTATGTCCATGACCACCGACGCCTTAAAATCCCTGCCAATGTTGACATTCTTTAAGTGGTACCCTGTTTCATTTGCGCCTACAACAAAATTCTTCATAGATGTAACTTCCAAGTCAACAATCAGCTCAACTTTAAGACCTATAGGTCCGGCAAATCCCACATCGGCTCCTGTAACTTCTTTTACGGTCTCAGCATCGGCCATTTCAAGTTCTATGCAGTTAAGATAATTCTGCAGCTTGGTCTCATTAAGTTCCCTGTCGCCTCTTACCATAGCCGCAACAACCCTGTCATCAGCTTTGTAAATCAAAGTCTTTGCAAACTCACATGGCTGGCTTCCGAAGAAATCCATAAGCTCTTCAATAGTCCTGACGTCAGGAGTTGCAACTTTTTCCACCGGCAACATATCGTTTCCCATACAACATTCATCATCGCAGCATACATCAGGAATACATTCAGCCTTCTCATCATTGGCCGCATATCCGCATGCATCGCAATATGCAATGACGGATTCACCTATCTCCGATTTTACAGCGAATTCCTGTGAACCCGAACCTCCCATTGCTCCCGAATCAGCATCCACAATAAAATAATCAAGGCCACAGCGGTCAAATATCCTGCAGTAGGCATCGTACATTTTTTTATAGGATAAATCAAGACCTGCTTCGTCCCTGTCGAAGCTGTAAGCATCCTTCATTACAAACTCTCTTGACCTCATCACGCCAAACCTGGGGCGCCTCTCATCCCTGTATTTGGTCTGTATTTGATACAGTATCAATGGCAAAGCCCTATACGACCTGATTTCATTTTTTACTGTCTCAGTGAAAATCTCCTCGTGGGTAGGACCAAGGCAGAAATCCCTTCCATTTCTGTCCTTAAGCCTGAACATATCCGGGCCAAATACCTCCCACCTTCCGGTCGCCTGGTAGTATTCGGCCGGCAGTATGGCAGACATCAATAGCTCCTGGGCTCCGGCTCTGTCCATTTCCTCCCTTACTATTTGCTCAATTTTTCTGAATGTCCTGTAACCAAGCGGAAGAAATGAATATATTCCGGAAGCAAGCTTTCTCATCAGTCCAGCCCGCAGCATCAGCTGGTGGCTGACTACCTCGGCTTCTGCAGGCATTTCTCTTAATGTTGGCATAAACATCTGTGATACTCTCATAAATCTTACCGTCCTTTCCAAGGTTAGGTGACAGTCCTCTTCGAGGGCTGTCACCTTTTGATTGTTCTGTTTGACAGTCCTCTTCAAGGGATGTCACCTTTGAATTCTCCATTTTGACAGTCCTCTTCGAAGGCTGCCATGGATATAAAAAAATCCGTCCTTTAGCAAATATGCCAAGGGACGGATGAGTTTATCCGCGGTACCACCCAAGTTGGCAGAAATCACCTGCCCAACTTTTAAGCCTTTATCGGGGCTCATCCGGCAGTTTCATCAACTGCATCTCCGGGGTGGGAAGAAAAGCTTACGTTTAGGAGCCTCGCACCTAACAGCTCCATTCTCTTAAAACTCCACTTTTCGCATTCCCGTCATCGACTGTTTATACTATATTATAAATGACATTTTTATAAATAATATTATACCATAAGTCTAATGTCAATATAGTATCTGACTTCAAAAGGTGCATTTATAAATAGTCTCATTTGAAAAGTTGAATTATGCCCCCACAAGTATGTACTGTAGAATAACTTTTGCATAGTTAATAGTGAAATTTACGATTGGTTAAGCGAAAAAATGCTGTTTAAAGTAGATAAAAAATGTCGTGTTGGCCGATCTTACAAGGACTTTCTTAAGATCATTTCTGAGAATCTGTGGTTTACTATAGTGGAAATCGACTCATTAGAGGGAAGAAAAGGTACATTTTTTGACCATTTCACATAAGAAGACATAAACCTATATCAACTCCTATAGAAGACCTAATCATGGTGATAAAACACATTATGAAATCTTCGCTTCTCCTTATGGGAAAGATTTGCTAAAAAATAGGCACAGAACTTATCCCTAATAACAACGTTACACTATGCCCATAACTTCTTGAGAAATAAACTTTAAAAGTGACACCACCCAATATGGAGTTAGGATTATAACTTATACCGCTTTATTCATTTTGAAACTCCTTATCCTTTGATAGCTCCGCTGGTAATAAAGGCAATAATCCTATTACTCAGGAAGAGGTACAAAATAAATGTAGGCGCAAAAACTATAACCGCACTTGCGAACATTCCTCCCCAATCACCGGAATATTTCATTCCTTGCAACATATTAAAAAGGCCGACTGCTATGGGGCGTATTTTAGCGTCATTTGCAAAAATCATCGACATAAAGAATTCGTTCCATATGATAATAAAATTAAAAATTGTAACGGTAATAATCCCGGGCTGTGCCAGTGGGAACATGATGCGCCAAAATGTACTTATTGGGCCACATCCGTCTATTGCGGCAGAATTTTCAAGGTCAGACG
>DULF01000129.1 GCA_012840535.1 Clostridiaceae bacterium | reverse complement strand
GTATTATAGGAAAAAATTGTCCCCGGGGGATGCGTTGGCGGCGTGTTGAAAAATGTCCAAACCCAGTTCTCATCGTGCTGGTTATAAGTATCATTATCGAAAGGCGTTGCCATCATGAGAAGGTCGCGAATAGTCATGGCAGCTATGTATGGGTGGACATTTTCAGGCAGCATTTCAGTGAAATAATCGGCTATCTTATCATCAAGGGATATAAGCCCTTCGTCAGCCATCAACCCGACAGCAACTGCCACAAAAGTTTTGCTGATTGAATACATGCGATGAAATTTATCCTTGTGAAAAGGCGGATAATACCCTTCTGCAGCAATTTTCCCATGACGTAACATAATGAAGCTGTGCATGCACAGCTGCTTTTTTTCCAGACGTTCGATAAATCTCAAAACCGCACTTGACGGAAGGCCGATGCTTTCCGGCGTCACTACTTCAAGATCCTTTTCCTTGTCCATGAACAAACCCTTTCTTTCTGTAATAGGTTTTAAATATAACCTTTCTTTATATGTCTGGAAAACACTATGTTTTCTATGGTTTTAAATACTTTTTGAACCACCCTGCAAGTTCCATATTCATCTGTATGGTATCCGTGTGCCCGGTTTCCTTGTATTCTATAAGTTTGATATCTTCCTTGCGGGTATAGAGCTCTCTGAGCTGTTTGTAGAATTCCCTGACGTTTTCGATGGGAATGATGGGATCAACATCCCCGTTTAAGATCAGCATCGGGATATCCTTCATGGCAGAGAACCTATTCAACGGTTGCAACCGTTCTGCCATGCGAATATATTCCTCCATCTCGGCATCTGATTTTGCTATCCCAATGGACTTAAGGCGGACCTGTACCATATCGATTGAGATGATGGAAATCCAGTCAGGTGTGGCTATCACCGGCACTGCGGCTTTAACCCGCTTATCATCTCCTGCCAGGTAATTGAAAACAATACATCCTCCCATTGAATATCCTGCAATTCCTACCCTTGAGATATCGACCCTGTCATCATTTTCATAACAATCAATGAGTGTATTTATCTCTTCGGTTGTTTTTAGTACCGACTCGATAAAATCGGGAGTTTGACCCGAGTTTCTCTCACCATGGTTATAAGCGTCCGGAAAGACTACAAAGAACCCATGCCTGGCAAGATTATATGCCTGGGCCATAACAAACTCTTTCTGTCCCAAATATCCGTGAAACAAGATTACCATGGGCATCTTCCCCACGGTTCCAGCGGGGTATATTTCTATCAGGCTTATACCTTCTTTATTGATATTGCTTAATACAAAATCCATTTATATAACCTCCATCTAATCATGTGTCGGCTTGGCCGCTTTCTTCTCAATTTCTTTTGCTTCCTCCCCCGAATAAAGCTTCGCATTCAAGGTTTTTAAAATGTCAACTGGCAGAAGAGGTACTTGTTTTCGGTACAGGATTCATAAAATAAACAATAGCAAACCCCAGCGCTACCAGCAACCCCCTGGCATGAATCAGGTAAGAGGACAAGTTCATAAGCGGCCCCATCATAGGATTATTCGGCATTACAACCAATGCAAGCACGGTAATCACAGTGGGGAAAATGGCAACCAGCAGGGATACAATAGCAACTACAAGAACAAGAAGCCTGCTAGCCAACTTAAGCTTACGGCTGAAAACAAATACCAGGAACATGATGAAACACGGCAGAATTAAAAGCAGGGCTGATGCGGCAGAAGCAATTACGCTACCCGCACCCATGGAAGGAAGCTGTAGGATTTTAAATAATATGGTTGTGGACAAGGCTACAAATACCGGTCCTGCAGCAGAAAACAATCCAATAATAAAACCTGCGCGCCTTCCTCCCACAGAACCCCTGATTGCTGCCGCAAAAAAGAATGCCAACGCAATCGAAATAATGATTCCGAGGACCAGGTTGAAGTTATAGATTGCTCTCTGGAATACATCAATGTCCATCTGGTTTTTCATCACTGATGCCGATAGTATCCTCTGACCAATAAAGGATACCAGTCCAAACAAGGCAAAGGTAATTATCAATCCTGGAACCGCCCACCTGTTTTTTAAAATTAATGGCTCCTTAACTTGTGTTTTCATGTTTTCCCCTCCATTTGACTATTTCATTTGTCTATTCTTTTAATGCATTTTCCTGGCTTAAGAGAACATGAACCATGAGATTCAATGCTTCTGCAAGTTCCTTCAATTCATCAAGACTTAGCTCGTAAAGATTCGGTATGTGTTTTAATATTTTTCTGACCTCGGGCAATTCATTATTCACGTCTTTCAACTCCTCCAGGTTAAAATCAGGTATTGACCTGGCCCGTTCAACCACATCGGTAATGGCCGGTAGGTCATTTTCAGGCTTGTCAAGATAGTAGTAGCAGCAGCTGGTCCAGTAATCTGAACGTTCGAACAAGTCAAAATCAGGCACTTTTTCATTGATAAAATCAACGGGTTTCATACTCGGTTCAGCCATTCGTCCCGCCCTGTAAACTGGAATGTTGTTTTTTATGAAATATTCTATAAGATCCCTGTTCCAGCTTCCTATCTGCTGTATGGTAACCTTGATATTACGTTCAAAATATATAGGGTCAGGAATATGAAAGCGGTAGAAACACAGCTGCATCTTCTCATCGTCCGCTACAGTAAACCCCTGGTACAGATGGCTATATACTCCCTGGCACCACCCTGTCCCAACGTAATCTTCTGTACCTGTTCCGCAGAGCGTGGGGTGTTCTTCATCGTCATCAATGTAAAACTTAACTTCCCCTTCACCTCCCCAGGACGAAGCATACTTTTCCCGGTCCATCCATACACCGAAGCTTGCTCCAAGGAACCTGCCCCTTCCGTGTACCTTGTCCAGGATGGTATAATCCTTTCGCAGCGTTGTCGGCAGTTCCTGGTTGTACCATGCATGAAAGTACAGGGCATCCTCAGGGATTTTATCACCTAACGTGTAATCTATGTCATAATAAAGCATGTTTGCAGTTGTATATCCATCGTTAATGATATCCACCCTCATCCCTTTTCTAAAGGGCATTGGTATGAAGCAATTGAAAGATTTGCCTTCCGGGCTTGAGAAACAGGCGCTTTCAAAGGCGGTCATCCTTCCTAAGCCCATGCAGAAGAAATCGCCCAGTGGAACGTTCACTGCCGGTCTTTCGGCACCATCCCAATAGAATTCAAGCCTGACTTGCTTAAGCAGCCTTGGGCACAAACCATGCAGTGTCATCCATATGCGCCTTATGACGCCACTGCTGTTTTTAACCTCTGCCAAAGTGATTCTTTCCTTCGGTCTTATAAAAAAATACGCCATACCCTTTCTTCCGAGTGAGCTCTTTCCGCCGCTACCCTTTTTGCCTCGTGGATTTTCGGGACTTGCCCACCTTGTTTTAACCCCTTCAGGGACAATATACCATTTCCCGTCGTACATTTCACAAAACCTCCAACCAGCATTTGTGATATCTTCAGCCTTATGTCTTTGTCATACCTACAACCTTTTGCTTTGTTACACTTTCCGTCTTTTACCTTTGTCGTTTTTTCAGCCTTTTATTCCTCCTAACACCAGGCCAGTAGTAAAGTATTTCTGCAAGAACGGGTACACGCATATGATCGGAATCATTGCAATCAGGATTTGCGCCGATTTTGTAGTTTTTTCATTTACTAGTTTTAATAAGTCCAGATCCCGCTGGGTAATCCTGGTAGGATCAATATTTATTATGATGGTCTGCATATAGCTTTGAAGAGGATAGTTTGTGGGTGAATTCATCAGGATTAGTCCGTCAAACCAGGAATTCCAATGGGTTATCAAAGAGAACAGGGTAACGGTGGCAAGGGTCGGGGTTGATATAGGCAGAAATATTTTCCATAATATGGTCCAATGGCCTGCCCCATCCATATATGCAGCTTCTTCAAACTCAGCGGGTATGTCCCTGAAATAGTTCATAAGCAGTATAACACTGAACACCGGTATTGCGTTAGGGATTACCAACGCCCAAATGGAATCTAAAAGCCCAGTCTCCCTGATAATCATGTACCAGGGAATCAATCCCCCGCCAAAGAGCATGGTAATTAAAAAAAACCAGGTAAAAAAAGTCTTTGCCCTGAATTGGGACTTTTTTCGCGAAAGAGGGTAAGCCACAATAATTGTCATTAAAACGTTAATGGGAACTCCGAGAGCCACTCGCAAAACCGATACCCCAAAAGCTCTCAGGAAATCGTTGTTTTGCATAACAAAAGTGTATGACTTCAAATTGAATTCAACCGGAAACAGCACCACTTTGCCACTGGATGCGGCAGTGCTTGAAGAAAGAGAAAGGGCCGCTACATGCAATATGGGGAAAATGCACAAGACTGCCAATATTGCAAGAATAATATGATTTAGTACTAAAAAGGCCGTATATCCGCGTGATTTGTTCAATCTCATACCATCCCACTCCTTTTAAACCGTTTCCTTTTTTCTTAAGCCGCTTTTCCTTCTTCTCAGGCTGTTTCCTCTATCATTAAAGCTGTTTACTTCTTCCTGCTTAAGCCGTTTCCTTCCTCTTCAAGCCATTTGCTCTCTTCTTAAAATATTCCCATACTCCACAAGCCGTTTCCTTTCATCTCCACGACATCCCTTTCACTCAAAGCACCCTGTACCCGGCAGTTTTACGTGCCAGCTGGTTTGATAAAGCAATCATAATAAAAGCAACAATGGATTTCATAAGTCCGACAGCCGTGGCAACTCCAAACTGGTAATTCTGCATTCCCGTACGGTACACAAGTGTATCGATTATATCTCCCGTACTGTATACGATAGGGCTGTACAGGTTAAATATCTGTTCAAACCCGGCATTCAATATGTTTCCCATGCTCAATACCGAAAGCAGAACCACCGTGGTCGATATTCCCGGCAAAGTAATGTGCTTTGTCTGCTGCCAGCGGTTAGCGCCATCAATGACTGCAGATTCGTACAGGGTGGGATCTATGGAAGTCAGTGCCGATAAATAGACAATCGTCCCAAAACCGAAGTTTTTCCATATATCGGTAACGACAATAGTATAGGGAAATATCCTGGCGTCCCCGAGAAAGAAAATGGGCTTGATTCCGATTGACCCCAATATTTGGTTTACAATCCCGTCAGAAGGTGACAATATTGTTATCAGGATCCCTGAAAGGATTACCCAGGACAAAAAATACGGCAAATAAATTATTGTCTGGACAATTCTCTTAAATGCGCTGCTTATGACCTCGTTAAGCAAGAGGGCCACCGTAACTGGCACTACTATACCCATCACCATTTTCATGAATGCAATGAATATCGTATTATATAATACGTTCCAGATGTTGGGCATCTTCAGCATATAGGCAAAGTTGTCAAGCCCCACGAAAGGTGATCCGAACAAGCCCTTTCCAGGTAAAAACCTTTGAAATGCGATTACATTTCCAATCATGGGGCCATAGGAATATATAAGCATAATTATTACAGCAGGAAATAACATTATATATAAAGGTAGTTCACGCTTAAACCGCTCTTTGCCTCTTGCTTGCATAGCCGCCTCCCGGGTATTATTACCTTTTATTCAGCTTGTACCATTCGTTTACTTCTTCGGTGATTTCGTCACCGCCCATTGCCTTCCACTTATTCACAAATTCATCAAAACTGTCTAACGGTTCACCCATTATGATCTTAGTAATTGTTTCATCGGCCATGGCGTTCAGGGCTGTCATTTTTTCTTGCATAACCTTTGTAGGTGCACCATAAAAAGCGTTGGGCATTCCCCTGTCCCTTGATATGCTTTCCAGTATGCTTACCGAGCCCTTGTCACCATAGGTCGCCACTTCCACCCACGCTTCCTTGATACCCTGCTCAAAATAAGCGCTGATAATCTGGTACCTTTTATACTCATCAATGTTCAGGCCGGCAGGGTTGCGCTCGGCCAAGGCTCTTCTTACATTGTGATAAGCCTCCAGCATCGTGGTAGGATCCCACAGGTGGAAATCGGTGTATTTATAAAACACGACATCCGGATTGTCCAGTGATCCAAGCAACGTGTTTTGTATTTCTTCATTGGGGTTTGCGAGCACATTATCGCACCAGAAGTTGAGCATTTTAATAACTGCTTCGGGATATTCGTATCCCTTTCTTATTACTATCACGCTGTTGACTGCTGCAGAGTACTGGCTTTTTGCAGGCTTATCATCAACAGACGGTATTGGATAAGCCTGCCAGTATGCATCAGGATAATTAGCCTGGCTTAAATAAAGCGGACTGTACGGGTTCCACCACACACTGAATTCCATTCCGCACTTGCTGTTGGCAATCGATTCAGAAACCTTGTTAATGTCCTTTACAGCAAATTCCTTGTCAATTTCTCCCCTTGCATACATCCCCTGTAATTCCGCAAGGGCTTGTTTCATTTCAGGCTGGACTGTGCCATATACAAGTTTGCCGTCTCTCTCGTACCATATATGCGGGTATGCATGGAATCCATTGAAAAATCCATGTAACCCACCGTAAGCGGACCACAATTCCTTGGAAACAGCCAGTCCAATAGTATCCGCTTCCCCGTTTCTGTCCGGGTCCTCATTTACAAAACGCCTGGATATTTCCAACACATCCTGCATTGTTTCCGGCGGGTCAATATTGAGCGCTCTCATCCAATCCCTTCTGATCCAGAGCATTGGCGCAGATGCAACGGACGCATCCGTGATGGGAATTCCCATCAACTTGCCCTCGATGGTCGCACACAATAACGCCAGGTTATCCTTTTCCAACACTGTTTTGGTAGCCGGCGACGCATATTGTTCAAACACGCCGGTTATATCCTCAATCATGTCGCTGTCATACAACAACTTGAACATCTGAAGGTCGCACACGAAGGCATCGGGCATTTGCCCTGACATAACGGTTGCAGATAGTTTTTGCTGGTACTGGGAATTGTCAACAACCCACATATACGAAAGGTTAATACCCAGCTCATCCTTATAGGTTCTTGTCCAAACATTATTGTGGATGTCCTCGTTTTCCAAAAACTTGACTGTTGCATCCACAGCCTTCACTGACACAAGATTAATGGCCGGTTCATATTTTCCTTCAACGGTAATCTTCTGCTCCTGTTTTTGTTGGCTAGGAACAGTCTTGTTTCCTTGACTTTTACTACAACCTGAAAAAACAAAGATTAAGATAATGGCTAAGAATACTACCATTACTCTTTTTTCTTTTACCATAGAGGACGCCTCCTGTTAATTTTTTCAAAACAACAGACTAAAACTGGTCGAAATACACTTCTTGTATTTTAATTATATGTATAAAAATTAGAACTGCCCATAAAACGATTTTTACATTCTTTTAGATATTTTTACTTGTATACGAAATCCTATATTCTGACGGAGACATCCCTGTGCTTTTCCTAAAAGCTTGATTGAAGTAAGATTGTGAATCAAAACCGACTGCAGCGGCTATTGAATTTATTTTCATGTTAGAGTTAGCCAAAAGTTCCTTTGCCTTTGCTATTCTCATATCCGTAATATAATGGATTAAATTAACGCCAGTGAAATTTTTAAAAATCCTTGAAAGGTAAGAAGGATTGAAATATACCAGGTTTGCCAATTGTGTCAGAGACAACTCACTTTCAAGGTTATTTGCAATGTATTCTTTGACAATCGCAATTGCCCTGGTTTCATCGATAGGATGCATATGAACGTTATAATTGGTTGTTTGCGAAGCATCAGATCTAATTATAACGATTTCTACCCCTGAGACTCCCCTGCCGGAAATAAGCCGCCTTAATTCTCTGTAACGCCTGCTGAGGCCGTTGATTGGCAGAGGTTTGTCATATATGAAAAATGACATGTTAGACCCCAATTCATCAGCAAGACTGTTTTGTATCAGCTCGACCAGTCCCTTGATGCGGGCGATGTTGTATGAATCATCTTTAGCACCGGCAGGCTGCATGATAAATATATGAATATTCTTTTCATATTCGTCTACAATCAAATTAAAGTATGGCAGTATATGGGCGCCTGATAACCGGTTAAGAACTGAATAAACCTTCGTCTGTTCTTTTGGTGATTTCCCGTTTATATTTGTGAAGCAGCCAACCATGAAAAAAACAGGCCTGTCAGGATCAAGCCCGATATTCATATTATCGAATACCTGTTTAAGTTCCTCTCTTTCAACATCCTGGGTCTCCAGGATAAAAGACACGAATTCATGCCTGAACTCAAGGCCAGAGGCGTTAATCCTGCTTAGTTTTATTGCATCCTTTATATTTTCTACCGCCTTATGGACACTTTCCGCTACCCTTTCATATCCTTCCGTTTTAAGGATGTAATTAACAGCATCGAGTTGGTTGGCTCCGTAAATGTACTCGAACTCTGTATATCCGCTTAAAAATATCACCTGGCAATAAGGCCAGTTCTTCCTGACATGCTTAACCAAGGTAAGGCCATCCATACCAGGCATGCAAATGTCGCTTATTACAATATCTATCTTCTCAGAATTTAATATATTCAAGACCTCATAAGCCGAATACGACTTAAAAACGTCAAGCTCAAGATTATCATAATTGAAAAAATAGTTGTACAATCCGTTAACTATATCCGGTTCGTCGTCAACAATCAGCAACCTGTACATTGTTTCCACCTCCGGGCTTTTCTATACGCATTTCTACACACAATCCACCTAACTCGCTTCGGGAAACGTAAATACCGCTGTTCAAACCGAAACTTAACCTTATTCGCCTGTGAATATTTATCAGGCCCGTTTGCTCTATGTCATTATCCTCATTATTCAAATTATTACTGAGTTCTTCCAGGCTCTCATCACTTAGGTCTTTTCCGTTATCTTCCACAAAGATTCTACAATAATGGGTGTCCTCTTTGAAACTTACTCTTAATATACCATCCTTGACGGTATTTTTCAATCCGTGTTCAAATGCGTTCTCTATCAGCGGCTGCAAGACGACTTTAGGAACCACCTGGTCACACATGCTCTGGGGTAATTCCCCGAAAATCAATTTCATCCTGTTCCTGAACCTCCGTTCCTGGAACATGGCATAGATTCGCGCGTGTTCAACCTCCTGCGAAAGGGTGGCTGATTGCCCGGAGTTACGAGTTATATACTGAAAATATGTTCCCATCAGTTTTGTATATTCAGCAAGGCCTTCACAATCCTGGTTTTCCGCCATATCTCTCAATACAAAATAGCTGTTGTATAAAAAGTGGGGATTAATTTGAGACTGCAACTGCTTCAGCTCTGCCTTTTGATATAATATCTTCTGCTTATAAACTTGTTCAATGAGGTTTTTTATTCTATCTATCATTGAATTGAAGGAATCAAAAAGATACTTGAACTCATTTTGCTGCCTATACTCAACGCGCACGTCAAGATTGTCGTCGTCCACCATTCTAAAGGCATGAATAAGTTTTACAAGGGGCTTTTTGATCTCCCTGTAAAAAATATATAGGAACATTACAGCAAATACGGCCAATACCAATGTAAAAGTCCAGAAATAAGGCTGATACTTCTGAAGGGGACGGTAAATCTCCTGTACGGGAGTATAACTTACAAGTGTAAGCCCGGTAAATGTATCTCTTCCTATAGCAACCAAGTACTTAACGCCATTGTATTTCCTTATGTCCACTGACCCAGGATACGAACCCGGCTCTGAATCTACCGCTACAGGCTTTACTTTATTATCTTCCAAAAGTCCCCATACTAAATTCGCGTCCCCGGTACCCGCTATCATCAAATTAAGCTTTTCCTGGACAAGTGCAATCCCGCCTTCGAGGTCCCCTTTCATCAGTTTTAGTGTATTGAATATCTTTGGTATGGAATACTCTACTTCGACAATGTACGCAGGAAGTCTTCCCATGCTCGCATACTGGAACGGCGATGTAACTATGCTTATCGGGACATTGTCCTTGAACAGCACCTGTTCTTCACGCTTGTCGTAAATGTTTTTCAACTCAAGATAGGCTTCTGGGGTCAAATCGGAGATGCTTCCAATAGAATGAATGCTTTTATTTATTGAAGGCATGTGAATTGTAACATTTTCGATGATATCATTGCTGTCCATGATAGTTGTCAAACGTGCCTGGATTCTATTTATAGCAAGCATGGTTTCTATGCTCGGGTAGTTTTTTTCCGTAAAATCTTCGCCGAATGCAGAAAGCATGATAACATCCCTGTCACTGGATACACTCGACTGCTGCTTAATGGTCCTTTGAATGTCTGAATGAAACTTCTGCATATAATACCTGGTCTGAGCAGACTGTGACAAAGCTATTTCATTCCGCAACCTGGTTATCCCCCATCGGTAAGCCAGATAACCCGCGGCATAAACAGGCATAACCACCAGCAAAAATGCAATCAATATTGCTGAAAATATCGACTTATTTTTTTTAGTTCTCATTGTAAATTATACCTACCTTGTATATCCGCCTTGAAAAGCGTTTGGTATATTATCGCAATGATTTACATTAAGACTTTTCATTCTTCGCTTGCCAGCGTTAAAGGGGTGGCATCACTTTTTCCGTCAATTATCAAGCATTGTTGCCACTTCTCCATCGACTGTCAAGTGCTGCCACCGCTTTCACGCCGATTAACAGATGTTGCTTCCGCTTTTCTTCTGACTGTCAAAGTGTTGCTACTACTTCCCCGTCGACTATTACCTCAACTCCGTCAAGGCTCCCGTAAAGCACCTCAACTTTATGTTCAACGGCGCCTCCTTCAGCTTTTTCAATGCGGCTATATGTTCCCCAGGCTGTGCCAGTAGACCAGAATGTACGGAAATTATTACGGTTTATCCTTGGGTTAAAATAAATCCTTTTAGCCGGCATATCACATACAAAGCCAGAAAGCGCCAACAGCACCGCCCAGCTTGCCATGGACCGGACATAATGGCTTCCGCATTCCACCTCATTCCATGGATTGCGTTTATATCCATCATGCCTGTCCCTTACAGCTTTTACTAATTTCAAGCCTTCCTCTACAAAGCCTTCGTAAATCAGGCTGACAGCAACAGAATATTCAACACCGGTCCATGTTTCATCACAATATACCATTGGATGCCTTGGGCGTCCGCCTTTTGGCCAGGTACACAGCACTAAACCCTTTTCATCATTCAAGGCATAAGTCCTGCGAAGGCTGGGGAAATTACTGTAATCTTCAATAAAATTGTACTTGAACACCGAGTAAATCGCCTTTCTGACGTGTTCCTGGGGCAATATATAACCTAACCCGGTTACATGGCATAAATACTGTCCGACCAATTGATCCGAAAGACATCCTATGCCGTACTGGTACTTGTATTGGTCTATGTCTTCCAGCAATTGAACATAGTATTCGCCATTCCACAGAAGTTCGTCCATCTTGCGGCTTCCCAAGGATAGCGCGTTTTCATACCGTTCGGCTGTCTCGGGCTCTTCCATGGCCCTGGCCATTTCGGCCGCCGCTTTCAGTGCCCCGTAAAACATGGTTCCGGTCATGGAATTAGGGCCGTAAAACTCTATATCATACGTGGTATGCTGTTTTCCGTCCAGTACAAAATCTCCGTCCGTATCCCATCGGGCAAATGCGAAATCCATTGCTTTTTTAGCCTTTGGCCACAACCTTTTCAGAAAAGAATTGTCGCCGCAAAGCTTCCATTCCCTGTACAGGCGAATAACAGTACCCAGCTGTCCGTCTGCAGCAGGTGGAAAATTAAATTTTTCCCAACCAAATATCTGCTGGTTTCTAAATGCCATGGCGCCTTCCTCGTCAGTCTCAATACTGAATTCAATATCACGCATGCTACGCTCCAAAGAGGGGAAAAGAAAAGCCAGAGTTTGCGTGTAATTCCATACATGGGTACAGCTTCCGTGACAGCTGCCGATCCGGTCGGAAATCCCCTCCCACCCGAAAAAATATCCGTTTTCAAGCCAGAAGCAGGTGTTGCTTCTTAGTACGGTAATATTTGCTGATACCGCATCAAGCACAAAGCCCGGAAGACTGCTGCCGTACAATGCCCTGGAGAACCTTCGGCTCTCTTCTGTCAGCCTTTGCAGGTTCTGCAGTACATATTTTCCTACATCCCATGCGTCCTTAAAGAGAAGGGCATAATGATTTCTTATCGTTTCATTTTCACGCCCTTCAATCCTCCACCAACCCTTGATACGATTGGGGAAATACCATGTTAATATAAATACGAAATCCTTTTCTTCTCCAGGCTTAAGTGTGGCAGGAATTCCTATAGTCCCTGGAAGCAACCTGCTGTACATATCCAATTTCATGTCGGAGCCAATGGCTTTTGTCTCAGGCTGTGGTTCCAGCAGCCCATCGGTGGAAAAGTCATCCCAGAAATCCTGCACTCCGTCCCACCACTCGCCCTTCAGCCAACTGGGCTTTGCGGTTATTGCAGTTTCCAGCACAAGGACACCAAGACTTCCGTATTTTAGATGTTCCCGTGTAAACTGTTCCGAGTACATATAAAGACCTGAAAATCCTTCTTCCACCCTTAATTCATTGCGGTTTCCGTAAAAATCTTCAAACTTAATCCCATTACCATCGTAGCCCACTACATTTAACAGCGAAAAGGCTATTGTCACATCTACTGGTCCGGCAGAAATATTTTTCGCTTTATACCTAAATATGGAGCAGGGTATCCCCGAATCCTCCGGGTTTAAAGGAATAAAAGGAGTGAAAGCCTCCAATTCAATTTCAACAGGTAATTGAGAATCACCAAAGCTTATATTAACAAAGGGATATTCCACCTTCATTTCTGATTTATCCAGCCTTGGCAAGCCTGCCAGTTCGCCCAGGCCGTCCAGCCTTCCCGACCTGTATCCATGTGAGCCAGAATAAGGGGGCTTTATTTTGCTTTCAAGTATTTTTGCAGTTACCCTTCCATCACTGTCTTTCGTATATATGGAGAAGAAAGAGAGCGGAAGCTTGTTTCCCTTTCCTGGTTTATTGAAAATTTCCCAGACTTTCAGCTCACCACGTGCACCTATGCTTATATTCCCGGTACCGATGCCCCCTAAAAGAAATGCCGCCTCGGTGGCAGTGTCTTCATAAGTCCTTACTGCATTTAGCTTCTCGTAATCTTCTTGCCTGTCGTAACCTTTTTGCCCGTTAAAACCTTCCTTATTCATTAAACATTGCCTCCCTATTTTTTCTCTTTCTAATTTCTGTTTCGCTACTT
>DULF01000128.1 GCA_012840535.1 Clostridiaceae bacterium | reverse complement strand
GCTTTCTTTGTGGGCACTTACGGTAATGGCTCCAGGCGGAAAAGAAATTATCCCTCAAATAACGGGTGGCGACAAATACCTTCCTAACAGAATGCTTTCTCTCTGGCCTTATACAAAACTGAATGATCCAAGAGTATACTGGGGCGAAAAGTACATAATGCTCAAGCAGGATACCGCCGTTACCTATCCTTTTAAGATAGGTCTTCCAAACAAAGACGGCTGGGCGGCATATGTAAATAACGGCCATATGTTTGTAAAGCGTTATCAGCATATTGAAGGCGTAACCTACCCTGATTTTTCCGCTTCTTCATATGAAACTTACACAATTAACTGGATGCTTGAAATGGAGACTTTAAGTCCTCTTGTAATGCTTGAACCCGAAGAATCCATTGAACATACTGAAGTCTGGTCATTATATGACAATGTCAAAACACCGGAAAATGAAAAAGATGTGGAGGAATTCATTCTGCCATTGATAAAATAAATAGGAGATGAAATACAGAGGAACGCCGTTTAATGTTGTTTGTAATTGCCAGATTAAAACAGAATAAATTTGTCAGAAGCTTGCTTACACGCGAAGCAGCAGAACAGTTCGAGAGATACGTTATATCAGGTTTAATTTCTGCCTGTGTAGAATATACAATGTTGCTTGTGCTTACCGAGTTTGCGGGAATATGGTATATTCTATCCAATACAATCGCTTATGTAAGCGGCTTCTGGCTGAGTTTTCTTTTAAACAGGTTCTGGTCATTTAAGTCAAAAGATAATATATTGAGACAACTGCTATTATATAGTATGTTGTTTATCTGCAATCTTGTATTGACTAATATGCTTTTGTACCTTCTGACAAGCGTAACAGGAATACCTTATGCAATTTCAAAGATTTTTGTCATGGGTATTGCCGTGTTGTGGAATTTCATAATATATAAAAAAATAATATACAGGAAATAAAAAGACTTAGGTTTTTGTATCCTAAGTCTTTTTTGGTGGAGGAGGGTGGATTTGAACCACCGAAGTCATCGACAACAGATTTACAGTCTGCCCCCTTTGGCCACTCGGGAACTCCTCCGTATTTATTAAGTTTAAATTTAAGCCGCATTTAATATACTACATTAGCATTCCCGTTTTGTCAACACCAATTTTTGTGTTTTCGTCTTATTATTTTTTGTAACTGAAGCTGTTAATCCATGTGGTTTAACAGCTTCAGTATGGAGCTGGCGGACGGAATCGAACCCCCGACCTGCTGATTACAAGTCAGCTGCTCTACCTGCTGAGCTACGCCAGCATCTTTACATATACCTGGCACATATTTGTGCATTGGCTTTGTGCATTGGCGACCCGGAAGGGGCTCGAACCCTCGACCTCCAGCGTGACAGGCTGGCATTCTAACCAACTGAACTACCGGGCCGTGTACAGATTCCAGATGCCAGATACCAAATGCCAAGATTAAGTATCGAAACTTAGCAGCGCCATTTCAGATGCCGGAAACCAGATACCAGATGACAAATTTTAGTATCAGTCCGTCAGGTACCGGATAGCTGATTTTCCATCACCCTGGCAGAAACCGGATACCGAGCTTAAGTATTGCCCAGACATAATATCAACTCCTGGTTCCTGGCTTCTGGCACCTGACATTTGATGCTTTTGGCTTCCGGCCTCAGGTCTTTTAATCTTTTGTTCTCTGGCTTCTGTTCTCTGTTCTCTAGCATGGTGACCCATAGGGGACTCGAACCCCTGTTACCGCCGTGAAAGGGCGGTGTCTTAACCGCTTGACCAATGGGCCGTGTTCTCAGTCCGTTTTGAGACCGACAAACAATATTTTATCCGGGGGAGTTCGAATTGTCAAGTAAAAAATCAAATAAACTGCATATTGGCACTAAATGGTCATTTAGTGCCAATATGCAACAAATCAGTTATTTATAATTTATATGTATTTACTTGGTTTCCATAAGTTTTTTTATTGACTGTTCAATAGCATTTTTAACGGCATCGTCGCTTTCCTTTTCCATATGATGCCTAAGGTGCTCTATTGCCCTTGGTTCGCCAAGTTTTCCGATAGATTCGATTGCTGCCTGCCTTACACCTGAATCTGAATCCCTTATTAACATTATAAGCGCGTTAAATGCTTCATCCCCTTTACTGTCTCCTAAAGCTTTGGCAACTGCAAGCCTGATTTCAGGATTCTTGTTGTCCACATATTTTCTCAGTTTTTCGACCTTGTTTTCTTCCCCCAGCTTTCAATTTTGCTGAATTTGTCACCAAATAACATGTAAATAACAGCTCCTTTCGTTATTGGATTAGTTACTCAGTTTATTATGCAAAATAATATTACATAAATATTTCGCATCCTAAATATTTTAGTACAAACGTTTATATACATCAATAATATTTAAATAAAGGGAAGCACGAATATTCTGGCTACTCTTTAAAAAAGAATCTTCAAGGTTATGGCAGCAAAAGAATCAGCATATACCTTGCCGGCATATGCTGATTAACAGTGTATATTCATATACTGCCTGCTTAATTAACATATTACTCTCTGGACTTAGTATACAAATCAAATGCAACTGCCAACAAAAGAACCAATCCCTTGATTGATTGCTGCCAATCGATGGATATGCCCAATATGGACATTCCATTGTTCATAACGCCCATAATAAGGGCTCCAATAATTGCCCCGGTAACTGTTCCTATACCGCCGCTTGACGAAGCTCCGCCTATGAAACATGCAGCAATGGCATCAAGTTCGAAACCGTTTCCGGCTTTAGGAGTACCTGCATTAAGTCTTGCAGCAAATATCATGCCGGCAAGAGCAGATAGCACACCGAGATTAACAAAAGATATAAAAGTAAGCAATTTCGTCTTGATACCGGACAATGCAGCAGCCCTTTCGTTTCCGCCAAGAGCATAAAGCCTTCTTCCAATAACCGTCATATTGGTGATAAAGGAATACAGAATAATAAGAGCTAACACAAGCACCATAACAGTCGGGATACCTTTGTACGCCGCAAAGAAGTAAGTCAGGAGAAGTATCCCAAAACAAATCAACGCAGTTTTTGCAATCTCAAGAGAAGGCGGATTTACTTCAAAACCGTATCTCAATTTCTCAGCCCTGCTACGGATCGTAATAAGAATAACTGCTATGCATCCGATTATTCCCAGAATAATTGTCGTAAAATGGAGAACGCCTCCGCTGAAAATATCCGGCAGGAAACTTGAACTCAGGGCCTGGAAAGTATCAGTAAAAGGTCCAATTGAACGCCCGTCCAATACAGCTATTGTAAAACCTCTAAATATCAACATTGAAGAAAGTGTTACTATAAACGCCGGAATATTGGCATAGGCTATCCACAAACCCTGCCATGCGCCAACAAGAGCTCCAATGATCAATCCTATCAAGAATACAGGAAGAAAAGGCATATTATACTTTACTACAAGAATTGCTGCTACAGCTCCTACAAAGCCGGCAACAGAACCAACCGAAAGGTCGAATTTGCCTATTAAAATAACAGGCAGCATACCAATTGCAAGTATAAGTATATAGCTGTTCTGTAAGACAATATTAGTAACATTCAAAGGTTTAAGAAGCACTCCGCCTGTTATTAACTGGAAGAGTAAGACAATGACAATCAAAGCGATTATCATTCCATATTCCCTTGTGTTTTCTTTCAGCAATCTTCTAATTGTATTCATATCTCATTACCTGCCTTAGATAACTAATTTGATTATTTTTTCCTGAGTTGCTTGTTCGCGATCAAATTCGCCTTTAATTTTACCTTCACTCATGACATAAATGCGGTCGCACATTCCTAAGATCTCGGGTAGCTCGGAAGATATTAATATTACCCCCTTGCCCCTGGATACAAGATCGTTGATAATTTTGTAAACTTCGTATTTTGCACCGACATCAATACCGCGGGTGGGTTCATCAAGAATATAAATATCAGAATCGGTGAAAATCCACTTCCCAAGAATAACCTTTTGCTGATTGCCACCGCTTAGATTCATGGTCTTCTGGAGAATGCTGGTACATTTTACATTAAGCCTCTTCACAGTGTTTTCTGCAACAACAATTTCTTTGTTTTCGTCTATAACAGAATTTTTTGACACCTTATCCAAACTTGTAAGTACAACATTATCCTTAACATTGCCTATCAATACAAGGCCGTATTTTTTTCTGTCTTCAGACAAATAAGCAATACCGTTTTTAATTGCGCTAGCAACTGTGCTTGTATTAATTTTTTTGCCGTTCTTGTAAACTTCGCCGGAAATGTTTTTTCCATAAGAACGGCCAAAAACACTCATAGCCAGCTCGGTACGCCCGGAGCCAACAAGTCCTGCTATACCGACAACCTCACCGGCCCGTACTTTAATATTTACATTATCGACAACCTTGCGTTCAGAGCTTTGCTCATGGTAAGCATTCCAATTCCTTATTTCAAAAATAACATCTCCAATTTTAACATTTTCACGTTTTGGGAAACGGTCAACAAGCTCACGTCCAACCATGCCTTTGATTACCCTGTCTTCAGTAATCTCTGAAGAATGGCAGTCAAGGGTCTCTACGGTTTTTCCGTCACGGAGTATTGTTATTCTGTCAGCAATGCTGAGTATTTCGTGAAGCTTATGGGAAATCATTATTGAAGTAACGCCGCGTTCCTTAAGTGTTTTGATAAGATTCAGGAGTTTTTGGCTGTCTTGCTCATTAAGCGCTGATGTAGGCTCATCGAGTATTAGCAGCTGGACATTCTTGGAGAGGGCCTTTGCAATCTCGACAAGCTGTTGCTTGCCCACTCCTAAATTTGTAATAAGGGTATTTGGATTTTCATCCAGACCAACTTTCTCCAAAAGCTGCCTGGTTCTGTTTATGCATTCATTCCAATTAATTATGCCGTTTTTAGCAGTTTCATTGCCAAGAAATATATTCTCAGCAATCGACAAATATGGAATGAGAGCCATTTCCTGGTGAATAATGACTATGCCTTTTTGCTCGCTTTGGGAAATATCTTTAAAGGTGCAGATCTCACCATTATAAATTATATCTCCAGTATAAGTTCCATAGGGATAAACACCGCTGAGCACATTCATAAGGGTTGTCTTGCCAGCGCCGTTTTCTCCTATCAGGGCGTGAATCTCACCCTTTTTCACTTGCAGATTAACATTATCAAGGGCTTTAACACCGGGAAACTCCTTGGTGATATTCCTCATTTCAAGGATGTATTCGGACATTTTTTCAACTCCTTTAGGATTAAGCCGTTACACGTTTTTCAACAACATAGGCTACCTGAAAAGGTATACCTATGTTGTTGAAACCGATGTCACTCAATTTATTCTAATCCAAGTTCTTCCTTGGTATAGAATCCGTAGTCGACTAATATTGTATAGTTGTCCTTATTAATCAATACAGGATCATAAAGAATCGTCGGAACTTCAAAAACACCGTTATTATAAGTGGTGTCGGGTTCTATTTTCTCTTTCTTCTCTATTTTATCTACAACATAGAGCATTCTTTGAGTAAGCACCTTGGGGTCTAAGAATACTGTCATGGTCTGTTTTCCTTCAATTATATGTTTTATTGCAGTAAGCTCACTATCCTGGCCGGTAACAACAGGGAACTTGAGGTCGCCTTGTCCGTAGCCGAATGATGTTAATGAAGAAATAACACCCAGAGCCAAGCAGTCGGCCATGCAATGTACGGCGTGAACCACATCGTCTGTATAATATGCTCCCAGGATGTTATCCATTCTGGCCTGAGCAAGTGCACTGTCCCACTTAAGTGTTGCTGTTACTGCAAGGTCTACCTGACCGCTCTTGACAACTAACTGTCCGTTGTCCAGATAAGGCTTAATTACATTCATAAAACCTTCATAAAAAGGAACGCAGTTGTTGTCATCCGGGCTACCGGAGAATATTTCCAAATTAAAGGGACCTTTGCCGGATTTAAGGTCAAGAGCATCTACAATAGCTTCGCCCTGGAGCTCGCCCATACGAACCATATCAAATGTTATATAATAGTCAACATTTTCAGTGTTCATCAAAAGCCTGTCACAGGATAAAACTATAGCGCCTGCATCTTTTGCCTTTTTGCAGACATCGGAAAGGGCAAAACTGTCGACTGCTGCTATTACTATGTATTTTGCGCCTTTCGTTATAGCATTTTCGATCTGTGATATTTGACGCTCAACAACGTCTTCAGCAAACTCAAGGATTACATCAAAACCGGCTTCTTTGAAGCCTTCCTCAAGGCGTTTGCCATAAGCTGCCCATATAGGCTGTTCTTTTGTTGGCATAAACAGGCCAACTAAGTTCTTCTTGCTCCCCTGCTGACACCCGGCTAGTGTTGTTGCAAGAGAAAGAATTAAAACCACTACCAGTGCAATCGCGATAATTCTTTTTTTCATTGCAATACCTCCTTAAGTATTTTTTAAAACAGTCTTTAAAAATACCACGATAGCCTTTAGTAAAAATTTTTATTAACAGTCAGTGGTACTTTTTACTTTGTACTGAATCTTTCTGGGACCTGGAAGATATCAAGATACAATGAAAAACAAGACGCCGTCTTCAGCTGCATAAAAGCTTTTAGCATTAAGAATCTCTTGAGATATTGCATATTTCTCCATTTCGTTGGCATTAGAGGTACTCTGTCCTGATATCTCCAGATTTGCTATATAAATCACATTGTGGCCTGATGCACGCTTAGGTAAATCATTATTATCTGTATATTTTTTTATTAATTCATTGTTTTACCCCCACTCCAAATATACTTTAAACCCTGCTAACAAACAAATAGCGTGCATATGCTGTACATCATTCTTCTTTGACTGCAGATTAAGAATTATGCTTTACGATAAGACTCCTATTTCAATAACCTTCAATTAAAAAAATCAAAATACTTTACAATTAATATATGTTTATATTACTACAAAATAAACATAAAAAACAATATACATAGATAAAAAAATGTATATAAACAGTTATCAGTAAAACGTTTTATGTTGTTTTTTTAATTATAACAATCAAACGTTTCTTTGTCAACAGTATTAAATACCAGGGTGTGTTTGTTTTGTGATAATAGAAAATTGTGAAAGAAAAATCCACCCCCTTTTCCCAGAGTGGTAGAACCTGGTTTTGCAAAATGAAAGGTGAAATTGGCAGAGTTTAATTATCAAGGTATCATAGATTAAAAGGAAGGGACCCGTATGTCGGGTCCCTTTAATGCCACAAAAGACCTTGAGAACCAAGCTATATGGATTTACTATATTTATGTCTATTAAATTTATTCAATAAGACCACTTTTTGTTGTTGTACCCGGGAAAAATTTTGGTTTCCTAAAGCATTCGGCATATTTGCATCCAGCTTGAAAACCTCTAAATCTTGAATGAATTTGACCAAATTCGACACATGAAACACCATATTGATCTATCATCCATGTTTCCTGGCTCTCATGACAAGCTATCATGGCAGCTTTTGTTTCCCACTGTTCAGTGATGT
>DULF01000127.1 GCA_012840535.1 Clostridiaceae bacterium | reverse complement strand
TTTTATATTCTCACCATTCTGTATTCAAACTCGTTCAGCCACTCATGTTCAAGTTCACGTGCCATTCCAAAAAATAACTCGCCTTCCCGGCCATTGTCTCCGACCCAGATGGTTACCCTGTGCCATCCGGCTTTTATAAAATAACTTGCGCTGTTTTTGCTCCTATGGAAAGCCATAATATATTCATCACCATTATGGCATATAACCAGGTCATCATCTATCCATGCTTTTACAGGACGTGTACTTTGAGCAAGGATTGTTGTCCTCACATCAGCATGGGCTTTGACTTCTATCGTGTATAAATGCTCTCCTGCAGGTACATGCTGATAACTTGACGGTACATGAATTTCTTCAGAAACCGCAAAACAATCAAGGGTTGGACAGGTATTTCCGGTATACTCCTTTTTGACACGCCTCCATGGATATGTAGTTACAATGCCTGCTGATACAGTAAACACAAATTGGTCTGTTTCAAAATTGAAATCCAGCAAATTGAGCGAATTCCGTCTGATTTCGCTATTTGGGGCAGTAACCGCAAATTCATGGCTAGCAAAGCCGTTTTCATCAATTTTGAAATCAAATTCCCCGGGACTTACTTCGAAATATTCAGGTACTTTTAATACCACATGTCCTTCAACAGGTTTCCCCGTAGGATTTGACAACTTAACCATAAATAGACCGGATTCACCGGGTGCAAGAGCGATAGACTCAGGATATGTCAGGTTAACAGTCAAAGGTTTAACAGATATAAGGCTATCACGGTAATCAAACCGTTCTTCAAGAGAAATATTTCTGTCATTTTTAGCCCAAACAAGCATTTTTGAATTTTTATAGCTCTTGTCGTCCTTAATGCCCGTGATTTTTACATTCGATTTATAATAATCGCGCACCTGGCTGCCAACCCATGCGACCTGCTGGCAAAACCTCTGAATGGTCGGCGCTTCATGTGTCGCTAAAATACAGCTTGACAATACCAGTTCATTTCCAATTGGTTCCGTCCACTTTTTATCAATCCCTTCCGGATTAATTGTACCCATTATGGCACCTAATGTTGCAGCTGTGCAATCAGTATCATAGCCCATATTCACAGCCATGCATAAAGAGCGGCTGAAATCATCACCGCCCAAAAGCCAGGCAGTTACGATAAATGAAAGATTAATAGTCACATCAGTCCAGTTTTCTACATAATATTTATCCAGTATTTTCTTTCTCACCGCAAGATAATCTTTTTCCTGCTCACACCACTTTACAGTATCCCTGAGTGCTTCCGTCAATCTTCCTTTGTCAGGCAAAAAAGAGAATCCTGTTTCCAATAATTTATTCTTATCGCTTTCCATATAAGCTGCACTTTCGATTGCAGCAATAAATGCACTGGCATGCACACCATCGTCAAAATGATCACAGATAGCATCTTCTTTTGTGAGTTTAACCGCCAAATCAGGATCCCCCGGGCACAATGCAGCCCAAATTTCCGTTCTGATAGCTGCTCCCATTCCCGCACCAAATTTATTGTCATAATAGCCTGACAGGGGTGGAAACAACTTGCAGCGGATATTTTTCCGGCACACGCCATATTCATCCGGGGCACATGCAACAGCCTTTTCCCAGGAATCTGCAAGAGTCCTTCTGTTTATAGGCAGTCCGCATCTTAGTATATTCTCGAGCCATACCACCTGCAGATCAAGATCATCATTGCCTGCCATTTTGCCCGTGATACCGTCATAATATGTAACGTCTGATACACGCAGAACCCCTTCATACGGCATCCCAAGGGTTCCGCCTACAGCTTTTCCTGTATAACATCCAAGCAATTTTTTCATGTAATCATGGTACGAAAGTTCTCTCACAACATGTCCTCCTACTTTTGAATTATCAAAGATTTTGTATTATTTATTATGTTTTCATTTTAACAAATGCTATCTTCACATCAATGGTCTTTTTTTTGTTATTCGTAGGCTTTTTTTAGATAAAAATATAAAATATTCAACTGCTAAATATTAAAAAACTTATAGAAAATCAATAAACAGTTATGAAAGAATAATGCTTTCGAAAGCTGAATTAACCAGTTATCCAGACTGGAAGAGTTAATTCAAACACATTCCATTATATCCTTCGTATGAGTTTTATTTTAAGAGAGAAAAATACAAATACAAAGTTATTTCGATTATCAGCAGTTGGAGGTATATAATGAAAAAAATTGGACGCCGTCTTTTGATACTAATAACAGGTATTACAATAATTGGCATGCTTTCCGCCGGCTGTGCACCTAAACCCAAGGATGTGGTAAAGGATTTAATAAATACCCTGAAAAAAGGAGATTTTGACAAAGCACAGCAGTATATGATCGTGGAAAAC
>DULF01000126.1 GCA_012840535.1 Clostridiaceae bacterium | reverse complement strand
GTTTTCCACGATCATATACTGCTGTGCTTTGTCAAAATCTCCTTTTTTCAGGGTATTTATTAAATCCTTTACCACATCCTTGGGTTTAGGTGCACAGCCGGCGGAAAGCATGCCAATTATTGTAATAGTTACTAAATACAAAAGACAAAGTCTGATTTTTTTCATTGCGTACCTCCATTTGGCATAATCGATGTAATAGTACTATTTGTATTTTTCTCTCTGAGCATAAAACTCATACTAATGATATAATGGAATGTATTTACTGTCTGTGTTGCAGTTTTGCCGCTGATAAGTGTCATTGACAGTATTGTTAATACATGGCATAATGTTATATCAAGGAAAAAATGTTTCCTTGGAATAAAAAAGCATATGGCTGAAGCTTGTGTCAGAGGGTTTTCACAGAAAGATAAGGCAAAATTGGGTGCTACCTACAGATGACAGGTGATAGCAGATGATGGATAATGATGGATTATGAGAGGAATGGCAAAATTGAAAAGTGCTTCTGTGTATTTTCGTCTAATTAGCTTAATACCGATACTGCTGGTTTTAATAATTTTGGGAGCATCACTTTTTTTATCTGATACAGTTGGTCTTTCCGATAATGGAGATTTCAAACGGGTTATGGTACCAAACCGTATATATTACGGTGAGGAGGGAAGAGAGGCATTTGCATTTACAGACCGGTTCAAACTGACTTTTGAAGGGAATGGAAGATTTGAAAAGCTTTACAATTCCATTTTTACATTGGCTCAGCCATATGTTACAACGCAGAATTTTTTTATTAAGGCCTCAATATTACTGAATTTGGCTCAAAGCATTCTGATGGGCACTGATCTAAGTGTCTACAGAATCCAATGGCTTGGTGTATTATATTGTTTGTTTTTAACAGTTTCACTTGGAATGATATTCATCAATGTGCGTTTGGGACGCAAATGGCTTGATGTTGCGTTTTTTGCCCTTCTTATATTTGTATTTTGCGATGTAGGATATACTGCCTATTTTAACTCGTTTTACGGGGAGGCTCTTCAATATACCTCGCTTATTTTTATATTTGCATGCGCGGTGTCTATATTATTTTCAGAAAAGAGAAAAATACTTTATTGTGTGTTTTACTATGCGGGAGTGATATTATTTGCCGGGTCAAAATTCGCCAATATACCACTTGGAATTATTCTTGCTCTTGCAGGCCTTTCATTCATCCTTTTGAACAGGACAAGCAAGCTGTTTAAGACTGTAAATATTATCGGGCTTGTTCTTGTTTTAGCGGTATCAGCGTATTTTTTTACTTCAGTTCCGGAATGGATGGATGAACATACTACCTACCAAGCGGTATTCTTCGGTGTGCTTAAAAACTCGCCGTCTCCTGAAAAGGATCTGGAAGAACTCGGCCTTCCTTCATACATGGTTGCTCTGCAAAATACGAATTATTACATGGAAGGGCATAAAATTGACATTCGTTCACAGAAATTCAGAACGGATTTTTATGACAATGTTTCTAAAGCTGACGTGCTGAAGTTTTATTTAATGCATCCTTCAAGGTTATGGCAGAAGCTTGAGGTATCAATTAGAAACAGCTCCCATATACAGCCGGTTTATTTAAGTAATTATGATTCCGGGCACGAACGGCTTACGAGAAGTGAAAAGTTCAGCATTTGGAGCAGTTTCAGGCCTAAATTGCCCGTGGACAATATTTATTTTACCCTGTTGATTTTTATTGTTGCTTTTTTAAGCATTATCCTGGAACTCAGAAACGCTTTTAGAGAAAAAGACAGGAATTATGGAAAAATTGTTGCCATAATATTTTGTTTTGCTTTGATAGCGATAAATGGAATTAATTTATTAGTGCCGGTAATTACAAATGGAGAGGCTGATATTGCCAAGCACTTGTTCGGGTATGTCACCGGGATAGATTTAATGCTGTTATTAATATTAATGTGGCTGATATACAAGCTGTCGCTTATCTTCAGTACAGAGGCAAGAAAGATAAAAAGATTCGTTATCAATAATTATAAAGTTTTGTTGGTATTTATTGTTTGCATTTCAGCCATACTTCTGGTGATTACATACAGCAGCAAACCGAAAAAGTATAACAGCCTCACTTACGGTGCTTACGTGAGCTTTGGGGAATATAACGGCAGAAAGCTTTTATGGAAAGTTATTAATACTGATGAGAACGGCATTTTATTATTTGCGGATGAAGCGGTGGAATTCAGGGCTTTTGATTCAGAACCCCGGGATGGGGATGATAACAGAATGAAGTACGGAAGCAATTACTGGCCGGAATGCACCCTGAGAAAGTGGCTGAACGGTGAATTTCTCAGGAATTTCAAAGATAGTGAAATAAGGCTTATAAATAATTATAAAAACAAGGTACTGCTTTCCGTATATGATAAAGAAAAAGCGGAAGGTGGGGACAACGACTTTTTCTGGATGCATGTGCCTTCGCTTGCCGCTTTTGGCTTTGATGACGCATATCACCTGTATGTTGACGATAAGGTATTTTTGCTTGACATAAAGCAACTTACTGAGTTTCTTTCAGACAAGGGTGAAGCCATCAGCCGTAAATACAGGTACTGGCTTGAAACGGTATATTACAATAATTCAAGCATGGTCAGGGTTGTTGACAGAGACGGATATATATATATGAAGGATGCAAATGTAGACGGTATTGGTGTGATCCCGGCTTTGTACCTGAAGAATACTGCGGGAATACTTGAAGGAACTGGCACAAGAGAACAGCCTTTCGTAGTCGGATAAATATAAAGGGGAGGATTTCGAATGAAGGGAAGAAAATGCATATATTCCGTTGTAGTACCGCTCTATAATGAAGAACTTGTAATAAATGAATCCTATAAGAGGATAAAAGAAGTAATGGACAGTACCAGCGAGCCTTACGAAATAATCTTTGTGAATGACGGCAGCCGCGACAGGACATCTGAAATGGCAAAGGAAATTTGTAAGAAGGATAAAAATGTAAGACTACTGAGCTTTTCCAGGAATTTCGGCCATCAGGCCGCTATAACTGCAGGTATGGAATACGCATGCGGCCAGGCAATTATTGTTATAGATGCCGATCTTCAGGATCCTCCGGAAGTAATTTTAGAAATGATTAAGAAATGGAAAGAAGGCTTTGACGTAGTATATGGACAAAGGTCTGAAAGGCAGGGAGAGAGCTTTTTTAAAAAAATAACTGCCAAAATTTATTACAGGTTATTGAAATGCCTGTCAGATGTTGACATACCTGTAGATGTGGGAGACTTCAGGCTTATAGACCGAAAAGTTTGCGATGCTTTAAAGAAACTTCCGGAAAAAAACCGTTATGTACGTGGCCTTATAAGCTGGCTTGGATTTAAACAGACAAGTGTAAAGTTTGTGAGAAAGGAAAGATATGCAGGAGAGACGAAATATCCGCTTAAAAAGATGCTGAAGTTTGCCTTTGATGGTATTACGTCATTTTCCTATAAACCACTGAAGTTGTGGACTTATTTAGGACTTATTGTATTCATGTCCGGATTTATATATCTTGCAGTTATTGTATGCAGGAAGCTTTTTACATCTTATGCGGTTCCGGGATGGGCCATTGTAGCTGTGATTATTTTGATTACCAACGGTGCTGTCCTGATATCGCTGGGTACAGTTGGGGGATACATAAGCCGGATATATGACGAAGCTAAAGGCAGGCCATTGTATGTTTTGGATGAAAAAATGGGATTTGAAGAGGACGAGGACGGCTCTAATGGATAAAATAAAAAGATTGTTCAAAATTAAAATAAAAGAGATTAAACGTTTTTTTACATTCAGCATAATCGGAATTATAAATACTTGTGTTGATTTCGGGATTTTTATGCTTTCGACAAAGGTCCTTGGTTTTCATTACGGAATAAGCCAAGTGATATCATATTCCTGCGCAACAATAAACAGTTTTTTGTTGAACAGCATATTGACATTTGGAGATGTAAAGCGTACAAATGCCATTTCAATACAGTTTGTAAAATTTGTGACAGTAAATATATCGTCTTTGGCCGTGTCAGTCCTTTGCCTTAAGCTGTGTATTGACGTATTAGGCATCAGCAATGTTATTTCGAAAGTTATAACAATGGTTATATCCTTTGCAATAAACTTTCTGGGATATAAAACGTGGGTTTTTAAAAATGTGGCAGCCTTTAATAAGAAAGATCCCGACAGTTTTTAGAACTGCCGGGATTAAATATTGCTGAAGTGTGCTTTGGCCCCTTAAAATTGGACATTAACTTGCTTTTTCTATCACTTTTTCAGTTTTTTGAGCATATTCTTTATATGCCTGTCTTGGTGTTTTTAACTTAAGTCCCCAGTGTAATCTCCTGTTATTATAAAAATCTTCCCAGTCTAATAAAGCAGCTCTCGCCTCTTCTAAACTGTCAAATTCACTTCTATTCAATAAT
>DULF01000125.1 GCA_012840535.1 Clostridiaceae bacterium | reverse complement strand
TTGAACATTGAGATGATAGAAGAATCGCTGCGTATCGCAAGGTTGTCGGATTTTCCAACGGTAGTACGCGTTCCAGACAGTGTTCCCAGTTTTATATCGAGAACACTAGATATGGGAGCCGACGGCATACTTTTGCCCCGTGTGGAAAGCATAAGACAGGTAGAAACAGCTATCAATTCCGCCAGGTATTTCCCAAGAGGCAGGAAAGGCTGCGGAGGATATTCCAACTTCAGAACCGAGGACCAAATGTCTGTTGACAGGTACAATTCCAACCGGATGATTTTAATTCAGATGGAATCAATGGAAGGCCTTGCTGTACTTCCTAAGATATTGAACAAGTACAAGGATGAACTTTCCGGCATTCTCATTGGGCCTTATGACACATCAATAATGCTGGGAACCCCTCTTAATATTACGAGTGGTGCAGTGGTTGATTATATCAAGAAAGTATTTTCAATCTGCAAGGCAGAGAATATTTCATGCGGAATATTTATTGAAGATCCTTCAATGATGAAAATGTATAAAGACCTCGGGGCTAATATATTTTGGGTCGGAACAGAGATATCATTGTTATGTGATGGTTATGCACGCATCTGCAAGTTCTTCAGCGATTTGGTAATATAAGCTAAACTGTTTTGGGGGATGAAAATAAAGATGGTTAAGGGAGTATATGCTTACGACATTCCTCCGTCAATTACCCATGGCATTGAGGGAGTTGAGCTGATACGTATTTCCGAAGACCCGGACTCCTATAAGGACTTTGCCGGTCCGGAGGCGGTTACGGTACTGATCGCCAGACAGGGCGCAGTGAATGATATGCTGCAAAAGTTTACAAACATCAAATGGCTGCAATTGCTCAATTCAGGCTATGAAAGAGTTGATCTGAAACTGCTGCGGGAGAGAAATATTATTTTCACCAACGCAAGAAGTGTCTACAGCAAAACCATAGCAGAGGATGTTCTTGCCAAAATTCTGATTCTTTCCAGAAATTATGAGATACATTTCAGGAACCAGCAGAAATGTTTTTGGCCCGATGATTCGCAATTACCCAACAGCAATGTCGATATATACGGGAGAGTGCTGGGAATTTTAGGTGCAGGCAGCATCGGCCGGGAAGTTGCGATTCGCGCAAAAGCATTTGGAATGCACGTGATAGGATATGACCCCTATGTAACCTCAAGCAGCGGCTTTGACAGAATCTTTAATAAACCTTGTAAACTTGCCGAAGTTCTAAAAGAAAGTGATTTTGTTGTAGCAAGTCTGCCTGTAACGGAGGAGACACGAAATATAATGAACAAAGAATCATTCTCACAAATGAAACGGAGCGCTTTTTTTATTAATGTATCACGCGGTGACATTGTAGATGAAACTGCCCTGGTTGAAGCACTCGAAAATAATATAATCAGGGGAGCTTTTATTGATGTATGCAAGGAAGAGCCGTTGCCTGCCGGCAGCCCCTTGTGGAAAACGAAAAATCTGCTTATAACGCCACACAGGGCTGCGTATGGCGATAAGATGAAGCAGCGCATGTGCGCTCTTATAGAAACCAATATCCACCGCTATTTGGCGGGCGAGCCGTTACTGGATGTTGTTAACTATACTTAAAGCTGACAGCGAAAAAATGCGGCGTAAGTTTCAAAGGCTATACCACGTAATTCGGCAGCGTTATCCTGCTCCATTCGTCGCAATAGTACCCAAAATGGCTGTCCACAATTCCGTTTTTCAAGTCAAATATTGATGTGCAGCCTTCGATTCTTATTTCCTTCCCGTCCCTGCTTTTAGGGTTATCGGCATAATACCACGGATGTTTCCCGTATGGGGCAAGAAAATCTATTAGTTTCCTTGCAGTATGAAAATCAACAGCTCCGTATTTCTCAATGGAGGTCAATATCTGGTTGTTTAACTCGTCATACCGCCACTGTATGTCGTTCATTTTATTGCCTATCACCGATGCAGTCCACGGATACATGGAATACAAGCGCATTTCAGGCACAATGTAATGGTTTGTGGTTATTACAATACTGTCGTTGTTTTCCCTCTGGGGTGCAAAGTAATATGTTGAGGGACAGTTTGACTCCTGCGGATGTTTATTTATGTAACCCTTCTCGGAAAACATATCCGGGGAAAAGGTTATATTCTTTGAATTCTTTTTGTTATAGTATTTTAATAAAGAGTCGTTAAATGAGAGGTATTCAACCGGGTATTTGTAATCATTCCAGCGGACCATAAGACCTTTTCTGTAAGGAACGGAAGCATGGCTGTTTATAAAATCCTGGCCGGGCAATAGCGGCTTTAATTCATCCGGAATGTATCTGAAAAAGTCCGGACCGTCTTTTGAGCTGCCGGCCTCTACAATACATGCCCTGTCATTTTTTCCGTCAGCAATAATATAATTCCAGGATACCCCCCTTGGGGTTTTCTCCATTATTTCAACCGCATGCTCCCCGCTTTTGGCAAATTGCGCACATATCCGCGTCAAAAGTATGGAGTTGACTCCGACGTTTCCGGGATTACTGTTCACGCCCGGAGACATATCCACTCCCAGTCCTACGCCGTTAATATTTGCAGCTGATATGCTCCCGACCATTCCCGGCGCTGCGATGCTGACGAACGGAAAAACCTCTTTTCCTTCCGTATCGACTGGGTTGTATATAATTGGAGCAGCCACATCATGAAATACGTTAACCGTGGGGAACATAAAATCCCGGCCGAAGTAGTGCCCTCCTGAAGCATGACGGCCAAATATTGAGAAACCGTTGCACATAATCGGGACATCGAGTTCCGAAGGTTTGAGCCCACGGATTTCCCTTGACAGGAAAAATCCCGTGTACACAATTGAACACAGGACGTCAATTCCTGCATTTAAAGCAAACAAGTGCTTCATGTCCACTTTTGTTTTTGGATTGAATTTTTTGCATCCGTCATAAATGCCCTGTATTTCATCACGTATACTTTTAGGCAACTCCCGAAAATTTGCCTTGCCAAGTTCATGCAAAACTGATATTAAAAGTTCCTGGAGGAGATTGCCCCTTTTTGAGACAGCATCTTTGACAAATTTTGAGACCATTTTGGTTGTGAAATCCGATGACATGGCGAGAACCTCATTTTCAGCCAAAAGGCCCATCAGAAAACCTGCTTCGTAGTTTGTGCCTTCCAGGTAATATGCCCTTTTCCTGTTGCCGGTGTCGTAATTACAGGCTCTCCTGTGCTCAGCCAGAATGCCTACCCTGCCGAATTCAACCACTATCTTTTTTACCTCATAGTCGTCTTTCTTAAATGCATTGACAAGCCGGATTATGCGCCTGTTTATATTCCTGCTGTTGTTCATTAAAAACACTCCCCGATAACTTTGCTTCAGTCTATTATATATGTTTGCTGCAAGAGTTGTGACGGATTGTATTATTATTGGATTCATTCAATACTTATGTGTTAAAATAATGAACAGATTCACAAAAGAATAGGGGAATCGGAATGAAAATAGGCAATGTGCAACTTAAGAACAATGTTTTCCTTGCACCCATGGCGGGCGTCACTGACATGCCTTTCAGAATACTTTGCAAGGAACAGGGGTGCGGGCTTGTATATACTGAAATGGTAAGCGCAAAAGGATTACACTATAATGATTCTAAAAGCTTTAAGCTGACTGAAATTGATGAAATGGAAAAGCCTGTGGCAGTGCAGATTTTCGGCTCAGACCCGGGCATCATGGCTGAAATTGCAGAGAGGCTGAATGAGTCTGATGCCCAAATAATTGATATAAATATGGGTTGTCCTACCCCGAAGATAACGAAGAACGGAGAAGGCTCCGCCCTTATGCTCAAGCCGAAGCTGGTTGCTGATATTGTCAGGGCCGTTTCAAAGGCGGCCACAAAGCCTGTCACAGTGAAAATCAGGAAAGGCTGGGACGAGACAAGAGTGAATGCGGTTGAAATAGCCCGGATTGCTGAAGAAAACGGAGCTAAGGCGATTGCGGTCCATGGCAGGACAAGGGAACAATTCTACAGCGGCAAAGCTGACTGGGATATCATAAGGAAGGTTAAGGATGCTGTATCTGTGCCGGTAATAGGAAACGGAGACATATTTTCTCCTGAGGACGCTGAAAACATGATAAGGCAGACGGGCTGCGACGCGGTTATGATAGGCAGGGGGGCACAGGGAAATCCGTGGATTTTTAAAAGGATACTTCATTACATGAATACAGAAGAAATCCTTCCTGAACCTTCAATAGAAGAAAAAATCGACACGGCTATCCGCCATATGGACATGTTGATAGAGCTTAAAGGAGAATACACCGGGATACGAGAAATGAGGAAGCATATTGCATGGTATATAAAGGGGATGCGTAACGCAGCCCAGATAAGAGAGAAGGTATTTAAAACCACAAGCAAGGATGAAGTCATAAGTTTGTTGGAAAGCTTAAAACACGCCATGATGAAGGATTTTTAGGGGTCCATTCGTTAAAGGTAAAAAACAAGACTCACGGTCAAGACCCGGAGGGCACGCCCTCCGGTGTATCTTCTGCGACAAGTTTTTCCAGCGATTTTATAATCCCGTCTGCAAGAGCCCTGGCCAATTTTTCCTGCATATCCTCGGAAGTCAACATTTTCGCATCGTCCAGGTTGGAGATAAAACCAAGTTCTATCAATATGGACGGCATTTTCGCACTGAATAAAACAATCAGGTTTTTACGCGAAACTATTCCCCTGTCTTTAATAGCAGCTACTTTAACAAGTTCGCTGTGGACAATTTCGGCAAATTCCTTTCCTGAAAGATTTCCGGATGAAGAATAATCCGAAGGGTAATAAAAGGTTGTCATGCCTTTTACCGTTTTATCTTTCTCATAAGCGTCACAGTGCAGACTGACAAATAATGCCGCTTTCTTTTCATTAGCAACGCCTATCTTTTGGCTTGGTTTCATAAATGTGTCGTCAGTACGTGTCAAATATACATTGACGCCTGATTTTTCAAGTATTTTGGCTGCTTTTAAAGCAATATCGAGTACAATATCCTTTTCATAGACACCCAGTTCCTCTGAACTTGTTCCAGGGTCTATTCCTCCATGTCCGGGATCTATAACGACCAGTTTTGAGCTTATGGCCGAAGGCAGGGCAGAAGAGCCTTCATTGCCTGTATTTTCGGCATTATTCCAGGTTTGAGAATCTGAACCATCCTCGAACCCGATATTTTCCGGCGAATTTTCATCATGGTTTATGCTAACCGGAGACGAAGCATTGGACTTATTCAAATATGATAATAAAACTATCACCAAAGTTATGGAGCAAAGAAACAGGATACTTTTCCTCACAAAGGACCTGAATCTCTTCCTGTCCGACAAAAGGTTGTTCAGTTTTAACAAAGACCTGTAAATTAGTTTACGTAATATTTTTCTATATTTGTTGTTCATTTCTAAAACCCGCTTATCTGTAGTTTTTCGCATAAATTTACAAAAAATTATACCACACGACATTTATGAAGAAAAGTGAAATTAAATATTTATTAAACTTTATAAAGAGGTAACCAAAACTAAAGGATGTAATAATATTGATATTGTGGCTCCCCTTTTTTAAATCATATAATTTAAGTGAAAACAAATCTCGCGGGTTTTGTTTTTAAATCGTAATGCCGGCATTATAACTCATAAGATCTTCAGAAAGAAGTATTTTTCAAAGCAGGATTCAATAAAGGGAGGATTCTATTATGAGAACGAAACTAAATATTTTATCGCTGTTGATTGTGTTATGCATAATCCTGACTTCAATTACAGGATGCAGCAACAGTAAAGATACCGGCGGCACCGGCAGTGAAACAGCTGCCCAGAATGAAACTAAGGCTGGAAGTTCCACTGAAGCTGAAAAAACTGAACATGAAGAAGATGTATATCCGGAAAACGGGCTTCCCAAAGACCCCATTACTTTAAAGGTCGGCTTTTTTGAAGGCGGTTATGGAAGGGCTTACTATGACTATGCAAAAGACACGTTTACACAGAAGTTTCCAAACGTAAAGATTGAGACAGTGTACTCACCGAAGATAGACACTGTTGTTCAGGCCAGAATAGCTGCAAACAATGTTGATGAAATGTTTGACCTGGCACCGCTTTACTGGAGTACATACGGTATAAACAAGCAGATTGAGCCTCTGAATGACCTGTATGAAAGAGAGCTGTATGATACCCCGGGTGTGAAAGTTAAAGATATTTTAATGGATGGTGCATGGGACACGAGAGGCGAAATAGACGGCAATGTATATACTTTCCCAACAAATATGTGGGTTGGCGGTCTCTTTTATGACAAGGCGCTTTTCAAAGAACACGGCTGGAATGAAGATCCAAAGACCTTTGATGAATTCAAGCGGCTTTGTGAAGATATAAAGGCAAAGGGAATCACTCCAATAACCTTTTCAGGAATGTATAATTACCTTGCATTTAGCGTGGGTTGGAATAAATTGTACGAAATAGCTGAAATCAACGGATATATTGATGAGTTTACGCAAAAATACGAATACGATCTTGAATACATACCCCTTGGGTCAAAGGAAATGCTGGAATCCTGGAGTAAGCTTTTTGAACTCGGCAAGGCGGGATATTTCTCTGAAGGACTGGCTTCACTCAATCATACACAGTCACAAATGCTTGCTATACAGCATAAGGCTGCTATGGTTTCATCGGCGGACTGGATAGACAATGAGATGAAGGACTCTGTTGAACCTGGATTTGAGTGGGGGTACATGGCCCTTCCGTTCATCAACGATCCAAATCAGACAATATACCTGATCGGCGATTTTGCAACCCAGTTTGGCATTTGGGCGGCAAAGCCTGATATTAACAAAAAATGGGCCAAGGAATTTATGTTATGGTTCCTGAACAAGGATGTACAAATGAAACAGGTTGAATGGGCCGGTGCGCTTCCGGTCAGAAAGGATATTGCAAGTGATGAATCCAAGATGGCATCAATCAGGCCCGGCCAGAAAAATCTTCTCACGTATCTTGGCACTCATAAGACAAAAATTGTCTCCGGTAACCGCAGAGTGACTCCAAAAACAGGTCCGAGCGCTCAGCAGGCATATAAGCTATATACTGACGGATTGGTGAAGGTGGCTGAGGGCAAAGGTGATCCTGAAGTTTTGCTTAAAGAAATTTATGAACTTCAAAAGAAAGGTATAGAGGAAGGAAAACAAGACAGTCAATAAGGATGCATGAATATTTTTAAAGGCATATTTTAGTGGAAAGATTATCTCCACTAAAATATGCCTTTTGAAGGGGGATATCTTTTGGATAAGAATAATACTTTAACTACTTCTGTTGAAGACACAAAAGTACCATGGTATAAAAATTCCCAGGCGCAAAAATGGATTTTTCTGGCGGTTGTCCTGGGGCCGGCTTTTGCGTGTTATTTTGCTTTTAGCTTGTATCCTAATATACTCACTGCGTATTATTCCTTCTTCAGGTGGGATGGAGTTGGCCCGAAAATATTTATCGGCCTTCGTAATTATGAGAAGATGATAACGGATCCATTCTTGTATAAAGCTTTGTTAAATAACTTGATTCTGGCTTCCGCATGCCCTTTACTGGTTATAATGATATCCGTTATACTTGCATATTTACTGGTTACAAGACGATATAAAGAAGCAGGGTTTTACAAGGTATTGTTTTTTTTGCCTAATGTATTGTCATCTGTTGTTGTTGCGTTATTGTGGACTTTCATATATGACGGGCAATGGGGCCTCTTAAACAAGGTTCTGGAGCTCATAGGAATAGATATGGGCGGTTTCTACTGGCTGGGAAGTGAAAAAACAGCATTGCTTGCAATTATACCTTTATACGTTTGGTCGGGAGTGGGTTTTTACGTAATAGTATTTATGAATGCGATAAATTCTATACCTGCTTCCCTTTATGAATCAGCCATACTTGAGGGAGCCGGTAATATGCAGAGACTGTTTAAAATAACTCTGCCTCTTATATCCGGCGTTATACGTGTAGGTATAATATTTATGGTATTGGGATCATTTAAGGGTTTTGAAACAATACTCATTATGACAAACGGCGGACCCTATTCTTCAACGAATGTCATAGGCCTTTATATGTTCAATTTTGCATTTTCATCAACGGAAATTGGGGGATTCAACCAGCACGATTTTGGATATGCTTCCACAATAGGAATGTTTCTCTTTGTTGTGCTTGTAGGAGCAAACCTTATTGTAAACAAGCTCTTCAAGCATGAAGCAGTAGAGTATTAAGGGGGATCTTATGAAAGAGAGGAGAACGATTGGAGATATTTTTTGGCGGCTGATGCTTTTTTTATGGGCTTTGGGGATTATTCTACCAATGATTTGGGTATTGTATGAATCCCTGAAGACAAACCGTGAATTTTATAAGGATATTTGGGCATTGCCTGAACAAACCCAGTGGAACAATTATGCAAAGGCCTGGAATTATCTCGGACTGGGAAAAGGGATGCTCAATACGGTATACTATGTTGGCTGCAGCTTGTTTTTCGGCATTTCATTCACTGCTCTGTGCGCGTATGCCCTAACGCGCCTGCAATGGAAAGGGAAAAGGCTTGCATGGAATCTTCTGATGCTTTCCCTGCTGTTACCCGGAATAAACGCTATAGTACCGCAGTATGTCATAGCCAGGTCGTTACATCTGACAGGAAAACTGAGCGGTCTTATATTTTTAAACAGTGCGGTGTTGGATATATTTTCCCTTATGGTAGTAAGCGGCTTTATGCAGACCATACCCACAGAACTTGAAGAAAGCGCATTTATGGACGGAGCTTCATTGTTCCAGGTTTTCCGGCTGATTATCGTACCTTTGTCAATGCCGGGGATAGTTACTATTTCAATATTCAGATTCCTGGCATTGTATAATGACTTTCTGGGACCTTACATATATCTTTCGGACAAACCTGAAAAGTATACCATTGGAGTATCAATGTTCATGGCAAACCAGCAGATGATCTATAAAAGTGACTGGGTATCACTTTTTGCAGGGGTGATTATTGCTATGATTCCAACGATAATCATATACCTCATATTCCAGAAAACTGTTACGCAGGGTGCTACCTTGGGAGCAATCAAAGGCTGAATTGAAAGCGGATGTCGATTTTGGCAGTATATGGACAGGATTTTATATATGGTTATTAATAGGAGGAAGGATTAATGAAAAGGTATGCATTTGCAGGTGCCAGTGGCAGGGCCCGTTATATGTTTGCAACTCCCCTGTTTACCGAGCTGAAAGAGTATGCAGAGCTGGTGGGTGTATATGATGTCAGTAGTGCCAGGGCAAGGCTGATTAGCATGGAGTGCGGGAATATTCCGGTTTATGACAGCTTTGAAAGGATGCTTGATGAAACCCGTCCGGATGTTGTGATTGTTACCACGGTTGACAGGTTTCATCATGAATATATAATTAAAGCCCTTGAAGCAGGATGTGATGTAATCACTGAAAAACCTATGACTATTGATGCTCAAAAGTGTAAAGCAATACTGGATGCGGAAAGAAGGACGGGAAAGAGGGTAACGGTTACTTTCAACTATCGTTTTATACCTTATGTGACGAAAATAAAGGAGCTTTTAAAGGACGGCATCCTTGGAGAGATACTAAGTGTAGACTTTGAATGGCTCCTGGATACCCGGCACGGCGCAGACTATTTCAGAAGATGGCACAGGTATATGGAAAACAGCGGGGGATTGCTGGTACACAAATCCACTCACCACTTCGACCTGGTAAACTGGTGGCTTAACGAGGAGCCGGAAGAGGTTTATGCCTTTGGCACAAGAAGATTCTATGGCCCTGTAAGGGAAAAACGTGGGGAAAGATGCCTTACGTGCGCCTATAAAAAGGAATGTGATTTTTACTGGGATATATCAAAAGATGAATTTGCATCTGAAATGTACCTGAATGCAGAGGCTGACTGCGGTTATATAAGGGATAAATGTGTGTTTGGAGAGGATATAGATATTTACGATACGATGTCGGTAAATGTCAAATATTCAAGGGGAGCTTTGTTAAACTATTCCCTCATCGCCCACAGTCCATATGAAGGATGGAGGGCAGCCATTAATGGCACGAAGGGCAGAATTGAAGCAGAGGAATTCCACAGTGGCCAGCGAGCAGAAGGGAAGATACAGGAAATAAGGTTTTTTGACCGCAGAGGAGATGTTGTAAAATACTTTATTAAAAAGGCCGAAGGCGGACATGGCGGCGGAGATGAGAGATTGCGCAGGATGATTTTTGTCGGAGACATCCCAGACCCGCTTGGACATCAGGCCACTTCCTGGGACGGTGCCATGTCAATTCTCGTAGGCGCAGCGGCGAATATTTCAATTTCTGAAAAAAGGCCTGTAAATGTCAGGGAACTTATAAAATAGGGACATAATGCAGCCTGACCTGGATAAACGGAATACATCCCGGCTTGGATAAACGAGGAGGAGATAAAGGTGGCAATGACAGACCTCGAAAAATTCTCTCCATGGAATTATACGTACAATGTAAAAGATCAATTGAAGGAGTTTATATATAAACGTTCAAATGAAGCTTTTGCGGAAGGCGACGTCTTAAGGGATTCAATAAAAAGCATTGAGGTATTGGAGAAGCGCAAAGTGTATATACGGGAGAAATTTATCGAGGCGCTGGGAGGACTGCCCTCAAGTGATGCCCCGTTGAATCCGGTTATTACAGGCACAATTCATTGCAGGGGATTCAGAATAGAGAAGGTGATATTCGAATCAAGGCCAAAGGTGTTTGTAACAGCGAATCTTTATATTCCTGACGGAATTGCACAGCGGAGGGGGGCCGTCCTGTTTTTATGCGGACATCATGAACAGGCAAAACACCAGGATGAATACCACAAAACACCAGGATGAATACCAGATTGTATGCCAGTACCTTGTACGCGCGGGACTTGTAGTGCTGGCCCAGGATCCGGTGGGGCAGGGAGAGCGTTTAAGTTATTATGAAAAGTCATTGGGAAAGACAACAGTCCGGTGGGGAACTGAAGAGCACGACTATGCAGGAAGCCAGTGTTATCCTCTTGGCGACAGCCTGGCAAGGTATTTTGTTCATGACGCGATGAGGGGGATAGATTACCTTTGTACCCGTCCCGAGGTTGATCCGCAAAAAATAGGCGTAACAGGAAATTCAGGCGGCGGGACACAGACAAGCCTCTTGATGATATGCGATCCAAGGGTCGCGGCGGCAGCCCCTGCCACCTTCATTATGAACAGGCAATCATACATGTATGCCGGAGGAGCCCAGGATGCCGAGCAGGTTTGGTCTGGCATGACCGCTTTCGGGTTTGATCATGAAGATATACTGCTTATGATGGCACCCAAGCCTGTACTGGTTCTGGCAGCCAAGTACGATTTTTTCCCTATCGAAGGAACGCGGAGGACATTTGAAAGAAGCAGGCGTTTCTGGAGCTTGTTCGGGAAGGAGGAAAACATCCGGATATTCGAAGATGATTCGGAACATAAATATACAAGAGCCATGGCCAAAAAGGCGGCGGAATTTTTCTCTGCGCACCTCCTTGGCTGGAAAGCCGTGCCTGAAGACAAGGAAATTGAAGCATTAACACCGTCGAAGCTCTGGTGTACAAAGTCTGGACAGGTCAGGGGAGAAATTGAAGATGCCAGGTTTGTCTTTGACGAGAATCTTCAACGCCTTGAAGAAATAGAAAAGACCAGGGATGCACTTCAGGAACAGGAAAGGAAAGAAAAGGCAATAGCATGGCTGGGAGAAAAAGTTTTTGCATACCGCGTACCGTGTGACCTTAATGTGAGGCACATTTTGTGTGAACAGGAACTGGACATGACAGTACAGTCAAGCATGTGGTGGACACAGGAAGGAATATTAAATAGTTCCCTGACATTCAGAAATTACAGGTTCCTGGGCAAAAAGCTGCCTGTTACAATAGCTGTATGGGATGGCGGTACAACACAATTGCAGCCGCATGCCGGATGGATACGTGAAACCTGCAGCAAGGGAAGGGCTGTCATGGTGCTTGATGTATCAGGAGCAGGAAACCTGATGCCCAATTCCCTTAATTGCTATCCGCCGTTACAGTTTTACGGCGTCATACATAAACTGGCCAATGATCTTATGTGGATAAATGACAGTCTGGCGGCGATGAGGGTATTTGATGTTATGAGGGCTTTGGACGCACTGGATTATTTTGATTATATTGACAAAGAAAATATCCGGATTTACGCATATGGACACCAGGGGGTTTATGGACAGCTGGCCGCCGTCCTCGACAAGCGGATTAAAAGGGTTGAGGTTGTTGAAGGTATTGGGAGCTACAAAAGCTGGGTAGCTTCACGCTATTATGACCCGTATGATGTGATGAGCATTGTAATCCCAGGCATGTTGAAATACTTTGATTTACCTGATCTTGAGAGATGGGGTTTTCTGAACAGAGCAGACTTTATGAAAGGTTGAGATGCAGACTGCTTTTGCACATGTTTTGAAGTTGAAGCTGGCAATAGAATGGACAACGGATGTGGAATGCTTTGAATAATTATGACAGCTCGGTGTAAAATAGTTGTAGGATAAAAGTAAAAGAGACCAATCTTCTTTGGTATAATTAAATTGACCAAACAAAAACCACCAAGGAAGGAGAGGTCTCTTTGAATAACATTATACAACAAGTTTGT
>DULF01000124.1 GCA_012840535.1 Clostridiaceae bacterium | reverse complement strand
TCAGCATGAATACGATTTTAACCTTTATTTTTTTGTTGGTTCTAACTTTTTTCTTTGTCCTTAATAACTCGTTATGCTCATATACATCATATTCAATTTTTTTTGCAGCCGTACCATCAATGTAGAATTCACCCTTTTTTATCAATTGTATTCACCTCTTGAGTGTTTTATGCCATGGTTGTTACAAGTTATAAAGTAATTAAATCCGGGGACCGAATTAACATCGGTCCTCGGTCAAAACTTATTTGAGCTTTTCTTATGTATATCGTCTGAACTTTTCTTATGTACTTTCAAATCCTTGTCTTTTGTACTTAAACAATTCTTTTGTACTTTAATGCCTTCTTTCGTATATTGTTTAAATTCTTGTCTTTTGTGTTTTAATAGCTTTTCTTTTGTAAAAAACCTACTTTTGGTTCACTGATTTGTTGTATTTAGTTAATTAATCTTCCAAGGTGGCCTTTTTTTGTCTTTTGTTATAACTTTCTAATTATTCTTAATTTTGCGCTTCTCGACCTTGGATTTTCAGCCAGCTCTTGTTCAGACGGTAAAATAGGCTTCCTGGTTACATGCTCTGCAATTTGTTTTGCTCCGCATACGCATACCGGAAAATCGCCGGGGCATGTACACGGATTAACCATTTTTTGAAATTCATGCTTTACTATTCTGTCTTCAAGTGAATGAAACGTAATTACACAAAATACTCCTCCGCTTTTTAAAACCGATACACCGTCTCTCAAAGCTTGTCCTAATACTCCAAGTTCGTTGTTAACTGCTATTCGCAGCGCCTGGAATGTTCTTTTAGCCGGATGCGGCCCTTCACGTCTTGCTGCACTTGGGATGGCTGCTTTAATTATGTCAACAAGCTCCGTGGTTGTCCTTATTCTTGCCTTATTTCTTGCTCTTACTATGAAGGAAGCTATCCTGGCTGCCCATTTTTCTTCGCCATAGTTTTTTATAATGTTCTTAATCTCTTCTTCACTGTACTCATTTACAATTGTTTCCGCTGTAACTTTCAGGGACCGGTCCATTCTCATATCCAGCGGCGCATCTTTCTGATAGCTGAAGCCTCTTTCCGCTTCATCAAGCTGATGTGATGAAACTCCCAAATCCAATAATATTCCGTCAACGCCATCAATACCGTTTTGCTCACATATGTCCTTGATATGTGAAAAATTCTTGTTTACAAGTATGTATCTTGCCTGTCCCTTAATCTCACTTAATCTCTTTTCAGAGGTCTTAATTGCAAATGAATCCTGGTCTATTCCTATCAAACAACCATCTTTCCCAAGTCTTTTGTAAATTTCAACCGAGTGTCCTGCACCTCCTATTGTACCGTCTACATAGACACCATCCGGCTTAATATTAAGATGCTCAATACACTCATTCAGCAAAACAGGCCTGTGTTTAAACTCCATCAAACTCTCCCTTTGATAAAGTCATCTTTTTTATCCTCTTACCTCGCACCTGCCGTAAGGCTTACCTCTTACCCGAATTAATTACAGCTCCACTGTCTTTTTTATCCTCTTTCCTCTTACCCCTTACCTATTACCTCTTACCTGAAGTAATTACAGCTCCGCTGTAATTACTTCATATCCCTAGCTGTTCCATCTTTTCCGCTATCTTGTCGGCACTTAAGTCTTCATTACTACTATAGCTTTCCCATTTTGCCTTATCCCAAATCTCTACCCGTGTAGATACTCCTATTATGTAAACATCTTTATCCAGTCCGGCATAGTCTCTCAAGTTCTGCGGGATGAGAACCCTTCCCTGCTTGTCCACTTCACATTCAGTGGCGCCTGAAAAGAAAAACCTTATAAATGCACGGGCATCTTTGCTTGTAAGTGGCAGAGTCTTCAACTTGGCTTCAAGATTGCTCCATTCGTCGCGTGAGTACGCAAACAAACAGTTATCAAGGCCTTTAGTCAATATGAAGCTTTCACCAAGTCCTTCCCGGAACCTTGATGGTATTATTACCCGGCCTTTGGAATCAACTGTATGTTGATACTCACCATAGAACAACTAATTCACCCCACATTTGCGATATTAGCTACCACTTTTCACCACTTTCCACCACCTATATGTAATTTTATTTCAAAATTGCATAATAATCAATACATATTTGAAAAATTTCTCAATAAAATAAAAAAGATAGGAAGAAAGTCCTACCTTACGGCAGGTTAGGGGTGAGGGGTAATAGGTAAGGGGAATAGACAGTTATAAAAAAGTTATTGGTTTAAATTCTCTCGTCCAAGAAGATAGTCAACTTTACAAACCGGCAAGATTATTTACATATCTTTGCTTTTAATAAAAAAGAACAGAATAAAAATGCGCTTAGAAGCGCACCTCAATCCTGTTCTCTATTCTCTGTCTATATGTTCTCAGGTATCTGGCTTCAGGCCTCCTGTCTCCGGTTTCCGGCCTCTGGTATCTGGTCTCTGGCTTCTGGCCTCCGGTTTCTGTTCTCTGTTCTTCAGCCACTCACGTCGAGCTGTTAAATATTGTCTTTTTCCTTCTCATGGAAACACTCATAATAATACCGATTGCAATATAATTTGTAACCATCGCGCTCCCACCTGCGCTTACAAAAGGAAGGGGAATGCCAGTAACAGGCAACAGCCGTACGCACATGCCTATATTCTGTATGAAGTGGAATCCAAACATGCTTGTAAGGCCGATTACCAGATATGAGCCAAAAAGATCCCGTGAATTTTTTGCTATATATATGCACCTTATTATTATGCACAGGATTAGAAGTATGACTATTACAGCACCTATAAATCCCATTTCTTCGCCTATAACCGCAAATATAAAATCTGACTCTTTTACAGGTATACCATTGCTCTGTGTTTGCATCCCTCTATAAAGTCCGCTTCCAAAAATCCGTCCGGAACCTATAGCCATTTCAGCTTTAATGAGCTGATAACTCGCGTCCAGGCTATCTGATCTCGGAGAAATAAACTCCAGGATTCTTGCCTTGCGTTTTTCATTTAACGCAAAAAACCATATAAAGGGGGTTGTAAGCAGCAAACCTCCAAAAGTAACAAAAATATACCTATATTTTATTCCTGCGACATATATCATTATAAAAAACATGAACAAAAAAACTATAGCTGTACCAAAATCAAGCTGAGCGACGACCAACAACACAGGTATGGCAGAGTAAACCAATAGTTTTATGATATTTTCCTTTGTCCTGTTTTCCTTTATTCTTTCAAGAAATATGGATGCACATACGGCAAACGCAATTTTTGCTATTTCAGAAGGCTGGAAGCTTCCGATAAACGGAACCGGCAGCCAGCTTCTGCTTCCCCAGGATTCATCACCCACCCCTTTAAATAAAACGATTACAAGCAAAAGTACACTTACTAAATAAAAAATAAATCCTATATTTTTTACATAGTATTTATAATCAATTACACTAATAACCAAAGCTAAAGCAATACCTAAAAGAATACTGGCAAGCTGTGTAGTCATATACCTGTTATGCTTCGCAGGATCCATTGAGTGAGTGGCACTGTCCAGTACCACTAAACCTATAATCGAAAGAATAATTACACTGAAAAACAGGAAATAATCAAATTGTTTTACGAAATTAATTTCCTTTGTTTTCTCAACAATATACATAATAAAATCACCTAAGTTGTTTTTTAAGATAATACCACAAATAACATTAAAAAACTACTGCCATACTTTTAAATTAAAAGCAAACAGTAGTCTTTTTCATTTCTTTTTTAAAATTGCTTGCAACTACTTCAACCTTAAGTATTACTGTCTTCTACAGTATTTTCCCCTTCATCATCCGGTACGTTTTTTTCTTCCTCATCTGCACTGCTTTCTGATTCGTCACCTGCAGCATCTTCACTTGAAGCATCTTCACTTGCAACTTCCTCACTTGCAGCATCTTCATTTGCAACTTCTTCATTTTCAGCATCTTCACCGGATACAATATCTGCATTTTCAACACCGCCGGAGAATTCAGATTCATTTTCACCAGCAGTTGCTTCTCCTTCCCCGTCAACATTCATATTTTCCATCATACTCTCTTCTTCCCTGATCCTCTGTAGTACAGAAGCGTAATTGCTTGTACCTATTTCAACAGTCTCGGATGCCTCCAGATATTTTTTTCTCCTTATGAAAAATATAATTGACATAACAATTACAAAAATGGCTGCCAGGAATTGAGATACTCTTATACTTCCCAGCATCAGACTGTCGGTCCTTAATCCCTCAATCCAAAACCTTCCGAAACCATAGAGGATCATATAAAGGAAAAATACTTCTCCATCAACCTTTTTCCTCTTTCTGAACCAAATCAGGAAGAAAAACACTGCAAAATCCCATAAAGATTCATATAAAAAGGTCGGATGCACAGGATTCGGTCCTATATCACTACCGGTCATTCCCCAGGGAAGGTCTGTCGTGGTACCGTAAGCTTCCTGGTTAACAAAATTCCCCCAGCGTCCTATTCCCTGGCCAAGCAACAGGTAAGGCGCGCCGAAATCAAACAACTTAAGGACGCCTATTTTCTTCTTCTTTGCAAATATGTACGCTACAACGACTGCTCCGATTACCGCACCGTAAATTGCCAAGCCGCCTTTGCGCGTATTGAAAATATCCAAAGGGTTGTTCTTAAAATCCTTCCAACTGAATATAACATAATACAGTCTGGATGTGACTATTGCAACTGGTGCCGCAAACAGCACCAGGTCGATTATAGTGTCAGGTTCAATTCCAAACTTTTTGCTGCTTTTCATTCCAAGCAAAACTGCCAGAAGAAAACCGAAAGCGACAATTATGCCATACCAGTATATGGGAATGCCAAACACACTAAAAGCTACTCTTGAAATATAAAACTTAAGACCTAAGCCGGGAAATTCAATTGTACCCATATTATTCCCCCTCAAACCGGATTTACAACTGATAACGCAAAATTATCAGGGTTAAAATGCTCCCTGAAAATATCGTTTACATATTCAAAAGATATTTTATCATAAACATCGAAATAGTCAAACATGTTAGCTTCTTTAAAATATGCGGCCAGAAAAACATGGGATATTTTTTCAACAGAGTTAAGCTGCCTTAAAAATTTCCCGTATGCCGCCTTTCTTACCCTTTCATAAACATTTTTTTCAAGCCCTGTGCCGGCAAGTTTATTTATTGAATCCAGTATTATATCTTTAACTTTTACAGGGTCTCTGGATTCTCCTCCAAAAACGGAAAACGCATAATTTTCTTCGATTGTATAATCAAAATCAAAAGTATTGTTTATAAGTCCTTCCCCGTAAAGCCGGTTATACAGTTCAGAGCTCCTGCCCATTATCATTTCAAGCAAGAGTTTGACTGCAGTCTCACGTTTTAAGCAATCAATTCCTTTTGAATTAAACCGTATATCCCTGAAGCCCATTTGAAACAGAGGCATTGAAACTGAAAGGTTCTGCTCAGTGTAGTTCTTATTTATTTCCTCAGGTTCCTCCGGGAATATCCTCTTCACTTCCGGCATCTTCGCGCTGGTCTTAATGCTCTTTTCCACCTGCTCAAAAACGCTGTTATGGTCAACATCCCCAACTACACATATGACCATGTTGGACGGATGATAGAATGTATTGTAACACTTATAAAGAATGTCCTTGTTTATTTGCTCTATGCTTTCCAAAGTACCTGCTATATCAATCCTCACAGGGTTATTCTTATAAAAGGCCCCAAGCAGGTTGAAGAAAACCCTCCACCTGGGATTGTCCTGGTACATCCTTATTTCCTGGCCTATTATGCCCTTTTCCTTTTCTACGCTCTCATCTGTAATATAAGGGTTCTGGACAAAGTCCAGAAGCAACTGAAAATTTTCACCAAACTTGTCGGTGCACGAAAAAAGATATACGGTATGGCTAAACCCTGTATAAGCGTTAGGACTTGAGCCAAGTTCAGAAAACTTATCCATTATGCTTCCATCTTTCTGCTCAAACAGCTTATGCTCAAGAAAATGTGCAACACCGTCCGGAACTTTTGTTACACTATCCTCGCCCGGTACCACAAACTCACTGTTGACAGAACCAAAATGCGTACCGAATGCGGCAAATTTTTTTGAATAACCTTTTTTCGGTATCACGAACGTCTCAAGTCCGCTTTCATGCTCATAAACATGCATTACTTCATTAATCTTTTTATACTCAAAAGTTTTTGTATTCATAAAATCAACTCCTAGTCAAAAAGTATATAGTATCCAGCTTGATTTTGTCAGCTACCCTTATTACATCTTCTTTCGTCACTTTCCTGATCTTCTCAGCAAATGACTTAAAATCGTCATTTGTCCCCGCGACTGTCTGGCTCAGATAAAAATCAACAATACTGATCTGGTTGTCCCTCAGCGATTTTATGCCTGTTTCTATCACGTTCAATGTCGTTTCGTACTCGTAATCAGATATGTTCCCGGCCCTTATCTGCTCCAGCTGGTCAAGAATTATATCAAGCGCCTTGTCTTTGTTTTCAATTTCAATTCCGCTGCTTACCACCATCAGCCCTTTGAATTTTTCAAGCCGTGAAAAAACATAATACGCAAGACTTGCTTTTTCCCTGACATTCTGGAATAGTTTTGAATGGATTCCACCACCAAGAATTCCGTTGTAAACTACAAGCGCATAATAATCATTGCTGTCAGGCGGTGTATTTGTTCTGAAGCCAAGTGAAAGTTTGCCCTGGTTAACATTGAGTTTTTCCGTAACATTTTTTGTTTTTACTTCTGACTTGTTAAAGGAGTCAGGAGACACTCCTTTGAGCACATTAATCTTTTTTCCGCCTTCCTGTAAGGTCTTATTTTCAACCCTAAGGTTTTCAAGCATTTGAATGGCTTTATGCATCACATCATCCGCCACATTGCCGCATATATAAACCTGTGCCGGATATGTCCGTATGAAATTTAAATAATGCTCATACAAGGACTTGCTGTCAATTTTTCCAACATCCTCTACAGCGCCGTAGTCATATATTTCAAAAGGCTCACCCTTGCACATTTCTTCGTAACACCTGTCGACAGCGTATTGCACCTTGTCGTTTATTCTGCTTTCTATTAAGTTCTTCAGGTTATTCTTCTCCTGTTCTACATACTCATTCTTAAATATCCCATTCTCAAGCACGGGTTTGGCAATTATGTCATACAGCAAATTAAAGGCTTTTTCAAACAGATTGTCTTCCCCTTTTATAAATTCGTCGGAAACAAACTCAATATAAAAGTGGATGATTTGCCTTTCTCCCTTTTTTATTACCCCGCAATCAAATGAGGCTCCGTACAGCTCTTCCAAATATAACGCGATATCCTTAAATGTAGGAAGAGATACCGTTCCTCTTCTTAGCACAGCCGGTACCATTGCATTCTTTGAAGCATTCTCTTTCTTTAAATCATCATGAAAAAAGATATTTATTGAGTTTGTTTTAAATTTCCCGGTTCTAATTTGATAAACATCAATACCGTTGAAAGAAGAAACTTTCCTCGCCCGTTCTTCCAGTAACAAATCCTTTTGCATTTAAACCTTCCTTCCGATTTTCTTATGATATATTTTAGTATAATAAAAATCAACTTATATATTCAATATATGGAAAAATAATAATAACACTTTGATGAATTATATGTGCCTAACCGGAAATAATATTAAAAAAATGGTTTAGTATAGAAGTGGAGGAATTCTTATGAACAATGCAAAATATAGAAAATACGCAAGAACCCTGAAAAAAGACAATTTCAAGGATGCAACCGAAGAGCGGCAAAACATTCTGGAAATGAGCAGCGGTATGGCGATCGGAATACTTGCTTTCACTTTCTTAAGTGGAGTTTTCTGGGGATGCATGCTGAGAAAAATATTTTAAAGCAAAGAATTCTTTTGCCCTGTTGATATCCTCCTTTACCTGCTTTATAAGCTCGTCCTTGTTGATAAATTTTTTTTCGGCGCGGATTTCTTTTATAAAAAATACTTCAATTTTTTTATTGTAAATATCATCGTTAAAATCCAGTATGTATGTCTCAATACTTATTGGATTGTCTTCCTCAAAGGTCGGGTTGCTGCCAATATTGGTTATGCTTTTATAAAACCTGCCGTCCACCAGTGTCTTTGTTATGTAAACACCTTCTTTTGGCAACACATGATAATTCTCCGGATAAATATTAGCCGTAGGGAATCCAAGCTTTCTTCCAATGCCCTTTCCGCCTTTTACCTCCCCGGCAATTGAAAAGGGCCTTCCAAGCAGCTTATTAGCTTTCTCCATTTCGCCTTTTAAAATCGTATTTCGAATAAGTGTGCTGCTTACAACTTCATTTTCAAATTTAATCGGCGGGACGATAATTACTTTAAAACCATATACTTTACCAAATTTTTCAAGTAATTTTACATCACCCAATCCCCTGTGTCCAAACCTGTAGTTAAACCCGGCCACCGCAAGCTTAATATTAAACCTGTCTACCAATACGTTTTTTACAAAATTTTCAGCAGATATTTTAGAAAACGTCTCATTAAATTCTTCGAAAAAAACATAATCCAGTGCAGTTTCTTTCAACAACTCTATTTTTTTTGCTTCAGTGGTAATAAGAGGTGTTCGTATCCTTTTATTGAGAACATTTTCAGGGTGTCTTGAAAAAGTATAGAGTACTGAATTTAGCCCTGTTCGTTTACACTCATTTATCAACGTATTAATCAGCACCATATGTCCTATATGCAATCCGTCAAACGTTCCCAGTCCAATTCCAACCGGTTTATCAAAGACCTGTTCAAAGTTGTTTATACCATAAATTGTTTTCATGATACTCCCCTGTCAAAATACCTTTTTTAATATCAGCATTGGCTGGTTCTGCTTTAAAACAACTTCTCCAAGAGCAAAAAATTCTTTGGAATTATTATAAACAGCCAATATTTCACATGGTTTCACATCCAGGCAGTCCAGTTTTACAATCATTCCGTTAAGGAATCTCTTTGCGCTGAAATCATTCAATTCGACCTTCTTAAGATTTTTAAATAATTCTTCTACTTTTACCAGTTTGGCATCCAGTTTGCCATGAGCTAAGAGCCCGTTAATATCTTCAAGAGTAAGAGCATCGCAAATATCAAAAGCTCCGGCTTTAGTGCGTATAAGAAAAGACATATGGGCCCCGCAGCCAAGCTTCTTTCCGATATCAGCACAAAGAGTCCTTACATAAGTGCCTTTTGAGCACATTACATCGAATAATACTTTAGTATTGTTATCGAATATATTTAATATCCTTATCGAATATATCTCTACTTCTCTCGCTTCTCTCTCGACTGTTACTCCGGCTCTTGCCAATTCGTACAGTCTTTTGCCTTTTACTCTCACAGCAGAGTACATTGGAGGAACTTGTTTTATCTTCCCTGTGAAATGGCTTATGCCTTCTACTATCTGCTGCTCTGTCAAATTTACATGATGTCTTTCAACCACCTGTCCTTCCGCATCCTGAGTATCTGTTGAAATCCCTAATGTTAGCTCCACTCTGTACGACTTATCCTTGTCCATCAAGTATTCAATGGACTTTGTAGCCCTGCCGATACATACAGGTAAAACCCCTGCAGCGCCAGGGTCTAAAGTACCTGCATGTCCAATTTTTTTGATTTTAAGCATTCCACGTAAATAGGACACCACATCGAAGGAAGTCATTCCAGGCGGCTTTAACACATTCAATATTCCGTCCATTTGTTTACCACCTAAAAAAATTCACTTATAAAGCCATGTTAATAATACATTTTACAGTTTTTGAACAATTTTATCAATCAATTTTTGTTTTGCCGACTCAATATCTCCTTCCATCGTACAGCCTGCAGCCCTTATATGACCTCCTCCCGAAAAGAAACCTGCTATTTCAGATACATCAACATAAGTATTTGATCTAAGGTTTACCCTTATCTCCCCGTTTTCAAGTTCACGCAATAAGATTGCAACCTCCACTCCTTCTATGCTTCTCCCAATGTTTACCAGTCCGTCACATTCTTCTTCTTTAGCGCCTATAGCTTTCATTACTTCATTTGTTATTGTATGAAGCGCAATTCTGCCGTTTTCCAGCAACTCCAGCGTGTCAATGGCCGCTCCCATCAGTTTTATTTTTTTATATGAGTTTGTTTCAAATATCCTGCGAGATATCTCTGATACGTCAATATCAATATCTATTAACTCAGAAATTATCCGGTGTGTTTCAGGCGTGGTATTGCTGTACCTGAAACCGCCGGTGTCTGTTGATATCGCAACATATAAACATATGGAAATATCATAGTCAATTACAAGATCCATCATTTTTATTATTCTATATACTATCTCCCCTACCGCTGAACAATGTGGCTGGACAAAATTAAAGTCAGCATACATGGAATTTGTGTTATGATGGTCAATATTTACGGTAACCCCAGCCTCATTGAATACATCTCTCCTTTTTCCCAACCTGTTTTCATCCCCTGTATCGATAGCTACTGCAACCTCAGCTTCAAACTCTTTTTTTTCTTCATCATATATTTCTATTAAATGCTGTCCTGGCAAAAAATTATACTTGTCCGGTATTTCTTCTTCAAAGTATATTCTAACCTGCTTGCCCATTTTCTCAAGAGCAAGCCCAAGTGCAATGCTTGAACCGATTGCGTCGCCGTCAGCTGAAACATGGGGCAGTATCAATATTTTTTCTTTACCCTTCAGTAATGAGATAATTTCATTTAGAACCATATCCTTTGGAACCATTGAGTTTCACCTTAAGTATGATTATCCCTTTTCAAATACAATTATCCCTTCGCTCATTTCGCCTGTATAATCATTCTTCGCTGCCTTTCATGGTTTTGTCGATAAGTCTGAATATATAGTCTCCATGCTCAATAGAATTATCCAGCTTAAAAATAATTTCAGGTATATATCTGATTTTCATCCTGTGGCCTATTTCTCTTCTTATGTAGCCTGAAGCGCTTTTAAGGGCATCTATTGCATTTTTTTTAACTTCATCGCTTCCAAGTACGCTGACATAAACCTTTGCGTATTTTAAGTCCTTTGTTACATCAACGCCCGTAATGCTAACCAACTGAGGTAAGCGTGGATCTTTAAGCTCGGTGAGAATTATATCGCTAATTATTTTCTTAATTTCCTCAGATATTCTGTTAATTCTGTCCACCATAATATCACTCCTAATCAAAGTTGGGGGACACTCCTCTACGAGGAGTGTCCGCTCTTTGAATGTCCTGGCTGGACACTCTTCTGCGAGGAGTGTCACCTCGCAATTTCTTCAAGTATAAAGGACTCGACTATGTCCCCTTCCTTGATATCGTTAAACTTTTCAATAGACAAACCGCATTCATATCCCTGTACAACCTCTTTCACATCGTCTTTGAACCTCTTAAGGGATGCAAGTCTGCCTTCGTGTATCACTATGCCGTCTCTGACGACTCTAACTTCAGAATTTCGTGTTATCTTTCCGTCAAGTACATAACATCCTCCAATTGTCCCTACTCCGGAAATCTTAAATATCTGTCTTACTTCAGTATGCCCCAATATGACTTCTTTAAACGTTGGTTCAAGCATACCTTTCATTGCCGCTTCAATATCTTCAATCGCATTATATATAACCCTGTACAGTCTCATGTCCACACCTGCGTTCTTTGCTGCGTCAGCAACATTCGGTCCTGGTCTCACATTAAATCCAATAATAATGGCGTTTGATACCTGCGCAAGTATAACGTCTGATTCGGTTATTGCGCCCACCGCACCGTGTATTATTTTCACTTTGACTTCGTCGTTGCTCAATTTTTCAAGAGATTGCTTCAAAGCTTCAACAGATCCCTGTACATCCGCTTTAACTATAATATTTAGTTCTTTTACATGGCCTTCTTTTATCTGGTTGAACAGATCATCAAGGGATACCTTTGCAGTTGTCTTCAAATGTTGTTCTCTTTGCTTCTGCTTCCTTTTCTCTACCAATTGCTTGGCCAGCTTTTCATCTTCGACTACATAAAATGTCTCACCTGCTTCAGGTACCTCCGGCAAACCTATAATCTCAACAGGCGTAGAGGGCCCTGCTTTCTTAATATTTTTACCTTTATCGTCCGTCATTGCCCTTATCCTGCCAAAAGTAGCTCCGGTAATAATAGAGTCACCTGTTTTAAGAATTCCCCTTTGCACAAGCAACGTTGCAACAGGCCCCCTGTTCTTATCAAGTTTCGCTTCAATAACAGTACCTTTTGCCTGCTTATTTGGATTTGCCTTCAGCTCCATTATATCTGCCGTAAGAAGTACCATTTCCAGCAGAGTATCAATGTTTTCTTTATTTTTAGCAGACACAGGAACACAAATAGTGTCTCCGCCCCACTCTTCAGGAATAAGTCCATACTCCGTTAATTGTTGCTTTACTCTTTCAGGGTTTGCTCCCGGCTTGTCAATCTTGTTGATTGCAACAATTATTGTAACATTAGCGGCTTTAGCATGATTTATAGCCTCAACGGTTTGCGGCATCACACCGTCATCCGCAGCAACGACAAGTATTGCAATATCAGTTACCTGCGCACCCCTTGCCCTCATTACCGTGAAAGCTTCATGTCCAGGTGTATCAAGAAACGTTATATTCCTGTTATTTATCTTAACGGTATACGCCCCTATATGCTGAGTGATTCCGCCGGCTTCATTTTCTGTTACATTTGATTTCCTTATAGCATCAAGGAGTGAAGTCTTTCCGTGGTCAACATGCCCCATCACGACTACCACGGGTGGTCTTGGAACAAGATCCTCCTCCTTATCCTCACTTTCATCAAATAAAATATCTTCTTCTTTTACCACAATTTCCTTTTCAGCTTTAACGCCAAACTCATCAGCAACAATTGAAGCCGTATCAAAATCAATTTCCTGGTTAATTCCAGCCATGAGCCCCAAGGACATAAGCTTCTTTATTACCTCTGCAGAACTCTTTTTGAGTGCCTCTGCGAGTTCCTTGACCGTAATCGATTCAGGTATTTTGATTGAAGTCAGCACAGCTTTTTGAGGCACATGTTTCGGATCTTTCGTTTCAACGCTCTTCGCCGTTTCTTTACTTTCTTTTTTCTGCTTTGGCTGTTTTTTAGTCCTCTTTACATTATCATCAGTGTAAAAATCTTCAACAAAATCAAAATCGTCTGACAATATTTCAGATATATCCTTTTTCTCATGCAATGCAAAAACATGAGGCTTAAGCTTTTTGGCTTTTCCCCCAACCTGTCCTTTAATTATTTCCTTTCTCTGCTCTCTTTTTATTTCTATGTCTAAATCTCTGTCTTCTTTACTTTGTAATTCCCGTTTGCCTGCTCCCCGTTGGGAAACAGCTTCTTCTTTTTTAGGCGTTGCAAGTTCCGCGATATCAATATCAAGTTGTCTTGCGGCAGCATGTGAACCGGGGGAAGCCTTCCTGTCGCTTCTGAAGTCTCTCTTTTCCTTCATAGTTGCTTCAGCATGTGCATTTGAAATATTTTTTTCTTTTCTGCTTGCGACACGATCGGCATCTGTTCCTTTGCCGGACTGATGTTGAATATCACCCGGCAAATCAACACGCTGTTTATCCGCTTTTACATCTTCCGAACTAATTTCTTTTGCAGTACCAGTTTTCTCAGGTTCAACATTTTGAGACTTTTCCTCTTTCTTATCTTCAGGCTTTTTAACTTCTGCAGCTACTTTCTTTCCAGATTCTTCACTTCTTTTGGCATTCTCAATATTTTCCTTGCCGTCTTGGGCATTAAGCGCTTCAATTTTATCTTCATGAGCCTTTACACCATCTGCATGAAGATCAGTCTTTTTGCTGATTTCCTTTTCACTCTGCTGGGACAATGCTTGTTCTTTTTCCTGGACAGGAACTTTTGTTTCTGTGACTGCACCCTGCTTGATTTCCTGAATTTTTTCACTAGTTTTTTCAGATTCCGCTTTGTGTTTTACTTCTTTTGCCTGCAAGACTTCTGCCTTTGCCTTTTCAAGTTCCTGTTCAGGCTTCTTATCTGCTTTAACAGGCTCTTCCGCCGCCTTTTTGTCCACCGTCTTTGCTTGTGGCTTTATTAAATCCTTTCTGAAATTTAGTCCTGTATCTCTAACAAACCCGGCTCTTAACCCGGAGTTTGCATCAGCTACCTTCACGAATTCTCTGTTACGGTTCTTTTTGCCTTTCTCAGCAAAAGCATCCCTTTTTGGATAACCCGCTACATCCTTGCTATCACTTTTGGTATCTATTATTATTTCAGTTTTTCTAATAATTCTGGGCGCATTTTTTGAGTCTTTCTTGCTTACGGTTGTTGTTTGGGGTGTCGCAACGGCCTTTCTTGCTTCATTCTCAGCCTTTTTATCTTCGTTATGTTGAATAACCCCAATATGGTCGTATAAGGCTTTTATCTCATCTTTTTCAAGAAAGCTCATATGGTTTTTAACAATGATGTTTATTTCCGCCAGTTTTTCCATCAGTCTTTTACTTGTTGTATTCAGTTCCTTGGCCAGTTCATAAATTCTAACTTTTTCCAATCTGCTCACCCCCAAATTCATTATTAATACCTTCAATCATTTCCCCTAAACGCTTGGCAAACTCTTTACTCAGTATAGCAATTACCGAGCGAGCTTCCTTACCAATGAATTTTCCCAGAAACTCTTTTTCTCCAAAAAATTTTAATTCAACATCATTGTATTTACAAATATTGTCGAATTTGCGCTTTGTTCTGTCTGAAGCATCGTCAGCAACTATGACCAGTTTTGCTTTCCCTGCTTTTATGATCCTTTCACAGGCTTCTTCGCCTGATATTACCTTTCCCGCCTTTGTTGCAAGTCCGAGAAAAGAGTATATTTTATTATTGGTCATCCTTTCCCTCCAGTTGCTCTCTTAGTATATCATAAATTTCACTGCTGATTGAAGACTCAAAAGCCTTCTCAATTCTTTTGCCTTTTCGCGCTTTGTCAAAACAATTAATGTCCCTGCAAATATATGCACCTCTTCCTGGCTTTTTGCCGGTAAAGTCTACACTGATTTCATTTTCTTTATTTTTGACAATCCTTATAAGTTCCTTTTTGGGCTTCATCTCCTGACAACCAAGACACATACGCATTGGCACTCTTCTTTTTTTCACTTATACCACCTCTCAAAAAGTCAGGATTCGGAAAACGCTTAGAGGTCTTCAGACCCTTCGCTATCGTCATTGTCCTCGTATTTATAATTCCCGTTATAATTAAGCAATCCCTGTTCAATAGTCGCTCTTAACTGAGATTCGCTCTTTATATCAATCTTCCATCCTGTCAGTTTTGCAGCAAGTCTGGCGTTTTGCCCTTCCTTTCCAATTGCCAGCGACAACTGGTAATCCGGAACAATAACTTTGGCTGATTTTACCTCCTCGTCCACGTCAACCCTGACAACTTTTGCAGGACTTAAGCTGCTTGAAATATATTCCTTCGGGTCACTACTCCATCTTATTATATCAATTTTCTCTCCCCTTAACTCATCAACAACAGCCTGAACCCTTGTACCTTTCTGTCCAACACAAGCGCCTACAGGATCCACATTGGGATCTTTTGAGTAAACAGCAATTTTAGTCCTCGAACCAGGCTCACGGGCAATACTTTTTATTTCAACCGTTCCGTCGTGAATTTCAGGAACCTCAAGCTCAAACAGCCTCTTCACCAGCCCCGGATGTGTCCTTGAAACCAATATCTGAGGACCTTTGGTAGTCTTTTTTACTTCAATTATATAGGTTTTAATCCTTTCATTAAAATTGTATTGTTCTCCCGGGGTTTGTTCCGTCGGAAGGAGGATTGCTTCAGCCTTTCCAAGGTCAATAATCACATTCCTTCTCTCGTGCCTTTGAACTATTCCCGTAACTATATCGCTTTCTTTATTATAGAACTCATCAAAAATTATTCCTCTTTCAGCTTCCCTTATCCTCTGAACGACAACCTGCTTTGCGGTTTGTGCAGCTATTCTGCCGAACTTTCTCGGTGTTACCTCAACTTCAAGCATGTCGTTCTCATTAAGATTTTTATCTATTTTTCTCGCATCCTCAATAGAAATTTCATGCAAGTCATCCTTAGGATTCGCAGTTACCTTTTTTATTGCATATACCTTAACTTCTCCTGACAAGCGGTCAATATATATTCTAACATTCTGTGTTGAACCAAAATTTTTCCTGTACGCTGATATGAGAGCAGCTTCAATAGCCTCTATCAACACTTCCTTATTTATTCCCTTTTCCTTCTCGAGCTGGTCCAATGCATGAATCAGTTCTACACTCATGATTATAACCTCCCTGTATAGTCACATTAAAATTCAATAACCTTTTTTACGCTTGCAACTGCTTCTCTATCAAATTCAACAGTTTCCATGCCATTTTGTCTAATAACAATTTTATTATCAATCAATCCTACCAGTTCGCCTTCAAATAACTTCTTTCCTTCAACCGGCTTATAAAGCTTTAACTCAACCTTTTCCCCTTTGTTCCTTTCAAAATCCCTCTCTGTTTTCAAGGGTCTGTCCAGTCCCGGCGAAGATACCTCCAGGAAATAACTATGCTTTATAGGGTCAATTTCATCCAGCTTGTCACTTAATTCTTCACTGACCACCTGGCAGTCATCAATGCTAATTCCGCCGTCTTTATCAATATACACCCGCAAATACCAGTTTGAGCCTTCCTTCACGAACTCTACATCTACCAGTTCAAATGAATTCTTCTCTACTATTGGCAATGCAAGTTTTTCCACTATTTCCTCTATCTTTTTTTTAGCCATTCTGACAAACCTCCATACTCAAAAACGGGCACATAAAGCTGTTTCCGGCATTTTTTAGATACCCGCCTCCCAAGCTTGTGCCTTTTGTTTCATGCCATAATAAAAACATCCAACAAAAAGATTGCCTCGTTGTTGATGTTTGAGTCAAAAAGCATTAAGTAATAAAATAATGTGAAAGAGTGGGTGCAACCCACTCTTTCGCAGTAAAATATTATTTGCTTTACACTATATGTATTATAACACTATAATATTTTTTTATCAACATCTTGTTTGAATTTTTTCTAGAGCGACTTTATTAACAGAACAATTAACGGAATTGTAACCATGCTTGCAATTGTCATAAACATAAATATTTCAGATGCAAGCTTGTGATCACGGCCATAGTTTCTGGCAAAAACTACAATTGATGCGGCGCATGGCATCGATATTTCCAAAAGGAAAACATATTTGGGAACTGCATCAATAATTGGAAGCCCTGTAAGAATAATAACAGCTAGCAAAGGGACTGCCGCAAGTTTAAGAAAAGTTGGCAAAAGGAAGTGTTTTAAGCTGCCGGATTTAATCATGAAACCCTGAAACCCTGAACCTGCTACAAGGAGCGCTAAAGGGACTGTTGTATTTCCCACGGTTGACAGGGTGTTTTGTGCAAAAACAGGCAGTTGAATACCTGTCACAAGAATGACAACTCCAATGACTATTGCAAAAATATTAGGGTTAAGCAATTTTGTAAGCTTACCGTCAAAATTCCCACCGGTCATGATTTTAACTCCAAGAGTCCAGAAAAAAACATCCTGAATGGCTGAATATATTGACGCATACAGGAGGCCTGTATTTCCAAAAAGAGCGTAACAGAGCGGAAAACCAATAAATGAAGCATTTCCGAAAACCGTTGAGAAACGGTAAATTGTTTTTTCTTCATTTGAATAACTTTTTACGAATAAAACAGCTCTGCTTGCCAAAAAGTATGAAAACAGCATACTGCACACTGTCATAATTGCTATGGCAAGTACATTACCAAACACCTCTCCACTGGGCATTGAAGACTTGCTGAAAATTATCAGGAGTGGAGATGTTATGTTAACTACAAGTGAAGCCAAAGTTTTATCTCCATCTTCATTAAGTATCTTTAATTTTTTTGCTGCAAAACCCAGCGCAATTATAAGCATCATTACCGCCAGTTGGTTTATTACCTCAGCAAAATTCACACAGTTCAACCCCGTTTAAAATTTTGTCAAAGAAATAAGACACGAGATAATATACTTCAATTAATATATCTGTGTCAAGAATCGATTGGGGGACAAGCCCTGCTCCCCCAAATCGACACCGTATTATTTTACACTCCCGAATACGCGGAAAATCCTCCGTCAACAGGAACCGTTACCCCTGTTACAAATTTTGATGCGTCTGAAGCCAGCCATATCAGCGTCCCTATGAGATCAGCCGGATCCCCGAATCTTCCCATTGGTGTATGTTCAATTATCTGTTCACCCCTTTTAGTCAGCTTTCCGTCTTCAGGGTTGGTCAACAAAAACCTGTTCTGATCAGTCAGGAAAAAACCGGGTGCTATGGCATTTACCCTGATTTTGTCTCCATATGCCTGGGCAAGATTCACGGCAAGCCACTGAGTAAAATTGCTGACTGCAGCTTTAGCTGCAGCATATCCTGGTGTCCTTGTCAAAGGCCTGTAATAGTTCATGGATGAAATGTTGATAATAACACCGCCTGTTTCGCTTTCAGCCATTACCTTTCCAAAAACCTGGCAGGGAAGGATTGAACCTGCCATCAAATTGAGATTAATAACCTTTTCAAGAGCATCTTTCGGCAAATCAAAGAAACTCACAGTATCTGATGTGGTAGCTTCCTTCATGTTTCCACCGACGGCATTTACCAAAATATCCACTTTTCCGAAATCTTCGATTATCTGCTTGCATACGGCTTCAATGGAAGCCTTATCCATTGCGTTTACTTCATAACCTTTTGCCATTGTCCCGTGTTCTTCCAGCTCTTTTGCAAGCCGCTCTGCCGCCTCTTTTCTTAAATCGCCGACAGCAATATTAGCTCCTGCAGAAGCCAGCCCTTTGGCCATTTCCGTACCCAGAATCCCGCCTCCACCGAGAATAACAGCATCCTTTCCCTTTAAGTCAAACATTTCCGTCGCGTTATACATATCCACAATACCCCCTTGTTCGTTCAATTATGGCCTTCAGCAATTCCACCTGCAATTATAATCATATTTACTTAACCAGTATGTGTTTGTTTATCATTTCTATGTTCCTGTTTGGACAACGGTTGTAACACATTCCGCAGGCGACACATTCTTCTTCATTTATCTCCCAGACGTCATTTTCTTTTAAATGTATTGCGAATTCGCTGCATATTTCTGCACAAAGTCCGCAACCTTCTCCGCAGCCGCAGTTCAAACACCTCTTTGCTTCTGAAACAGCTTCTCCCTCAGTCATTGTGCGGATATATGTCGAAAAACTCTCAACTCTTTCACTTCCATCCATTGTTTGCAGGTTGATTGCGTCTCCGTCCTTGAAGTAACCGCTTCTTCTTAACACAGCTTCCTTTGAAACCACAGGATACTCCGGCTCATATTCCAGTACTGCATTATCCCCTGAAAGCATCCTGTCAATTGAGCACGCACATCTCTTGCCGTCTGCGATTGCTTCAATAACGGTTCCCACATTTATTGAATCTCCTCCTGCAAAAACCCCTTCAACGCTTGTTGATCCGGTTGACAGATTGCTCAATATCATGCCATGTTTGTCAGTTTTTACATTTTCTATGCATTTTGAATCAGGCTTCTGCCCTATTGCCACAATTACCGTATCACACTGAAGTGTAAATTCTGCACCTGGAACTTCCAAGGGTTTCCTTCTCTGAGACTCATCTTTTTCGCCCAATACCTGGTTGACCATCTTTATTCCAACAACTTTTCCGTCTTCTATTTCTATAGACTTCGGCGATACGAGATACATTATCCGTATGCCTTCTGCTTCTGCTTCAGTAATTTCTTCCTGGGTAGCCGGCATTTCTTCCTTGGTGCGCCTGTATGCTATGTATACATCCTCAGCGCCAAGCCTTCTTGCCGTTCTCGCAGCATCAACAGCAGTAAATCCGCC
>DULF01000123.1 GCA_012840535.1 Clostridiaceae bacterium | reverse complement strand
TCACAGAGTATTGTTATTAAAAAGTTTGGAGCAGTTAAGCCTGAAATTATAAACAATGTAAAAGAAAAGTTAAGAGAACTCATCTAAAAACAGGATAACATTCCTGTTATTTTTATAGTCATGTATTCCGTAAACAATGGTGAACCGTATTATAAATAAGGTACGGTTTTTTTATTTTGTTTACAATCACATATTTTGGGTTAAAAATACTATATAAAATAATATAAGTCGTAACCTTGCTAAGAAGTATGATAACCTATTGGGGAGAGGAAAATGAACGCTGTAAATGTTGCGCCCTGTATTTTAGTCGTTTTCGGAGGTACCGGCGATCTGACCCACAGGAAACTGATTCCGGCTTTGTACAATTTGGAGCACCAAAATTTGCTTTCTTCAAGATTTGCAGTTGTGGCTGTGGGAAGAAGAGATAAAACAGATGAGGAATACAGGAATGAGGCATATAATTCAGTTAAAAAGTATTCAAGGTTTGAAATAAATGATGACATTTGGAATAACCTTTGCAAGAGGCTTTTCTATAAAAAGCTTGATTTTCTCAATATAGAGGGCTACGCTGGGCTGAATGCATTCCTGTCGGTTATTGACAATGAATTTCAAACAGAAGGAAACAGAGTGTATTATTTAGCTACCAGGCCTGAGAATTTTGAAATAATCATAGAAAACCTCCACATAAGCAAAATGGCTGTGAATACACAAAAGCCGTGGCAAAGAATTGTCATTGAAAAACCCTTTGGCAACAATCTTGCATCAGCAAGGCAATTGAACAAAAAAATATCTGAAGTTTTCAGCGAGAGAAACATTTACAGGATTGACCACTATCTCGGTAAGGAGATGGTGCAGAGCATCATGGGGGTGCGCTTTTTCAACACGTTGTTTGAGCCTTTATGGAGCAATAAATATATAGACAATATCCAGATATCATCCTGTGAAACCATCGGCATAGAAAACAGGGGGGAATATTACGAAAAAACAGGCGCCCTTGGCGATATGGTCCAGAACCATATGCTGCAAATGCTTGCCCTCTTGGCAATGGAACCGCCTGAAGACTTTAATGCGGAAGCCATAAGGGATGAAAAAGTGAAAGCGCTAAGCTCTGTTAAAGAAGTCACTCCCTGTAGTGCAGAGAGTGTAGTATTAGGACAATATCTGGAAGGGGAAGTGGAGGGCAGAAAAGTGCCAGGATACCGGCAGGAGAGAAAAGTTTCGCCCGAATCTGAAACTGAAACCTTTGCTGCCCTGAAAACCGAGTTGGACAATCCAAGGTGGAAGGGCGTCCCCTTCTATATCCGGACGGGAAAAAGGCTTGCTGCTAAAACGACTGATATAGTAATCCAGCTAAAGCCTTCAGCAAATATATCAAGCTCTGTATATAGTGGCACACAGGAACCTAATTTGCTGGTAATTAAAATACAGCCGAAGGAAGAACTGTTTATTCAGTTTAACACAAAAAAGCCGGGAATCCAGTGGAAGGTATGTCCCGTAAAGATGACTTACTGTCAAAAGTGCAAGGTTTGCGAAGCAGAAGCCAATTCGCCTGAGGCTTATGAGAAACTTATAATTGACGTTATTAACGGTGATTCAACACTCTTTACAAGATGGGACGAGGTGGAAAAATCATGGGCATTCATAGAAAAGATCAAGGTCTTGAAGGAGAAGGGGAAGTGCCGCCTTTCATACTATAAACCCGGAACATGGGGACCTGAAGAATCGGACCGCCTTTTGGAGAGGGACGGCAGGCACTGGTGGAACTTATAAGGGGATTTGTGGAATTTTATGAGGAACCGTGGAGCTTACAGGAGGGATTTGAATATGAAAATTTATGATATTTCCATGAGTATTCATTCCGGTATGCCTGTATATAAAAACTCAGCCGAAAAAATCCCGGTTTTAAAAGTGACCCGGGATTTTACCAGCGGCAATGTTTTTGAATCGAAAATTACGCTTGACATGCATACCGGCACGCATCTGGATGCGCCTCTTCATGTTATTGAAGACGGCAAAACGGTGGAAAGCATTGATTTATTCAAAGTGATCACAAAATGCAAGGTTATAGATATGACCCATATTGCAACAAAGATTACAAGAGCTGATTTGGAGCCGGTAAATATTAATTCGGGAGATTTTGTGCTTTTTAAGACCAGAAATTCCTATACGGATAAGTTTGAGGACAACTTTGTCTACCTGGATGAAAGCGGGGCGCAATACTTAAGGGAAAAAGGAATTAAGGGGGTGGGGATAGATTCCCTCGGAATAGAAAGGAACCAGCCGGGTCACCCAACCCATAAGCTGCTGCTTGGGTCGGATATAGTAATATTGGAAGGGCTCAGGCTGGCTGAAATTGACGAGGGTGAGTATTTTTTGATAGCCATGCCTCTTAAAATTGACAGGGCTGAGGCTTGCCCTGTCAGGGCAATCCTTCTAGAAGAATTGCCTTGAAATAAACAGGGCGGTTTTTACAAATTTTTTAATTTCATTGAAAATTTGACTTGAATCACAGAAAAATTCCATGGGCTGCTATATAATTAGAACGATTAAAAGGTACCAGAGGATGGTTGCAATACTTATGCGTTAACCTTTAGAAAACTGGAAGAACTGGAGGCTGGTTTGTTTCAGCATAATTCATATGGAAAACAATATTTTGTTTAAGAATTGGAGGGATTGATATGACAAAAGCCATTGACTTTTCTAAAACCGTATATGAACTGTGCAAAGAAGATCCCCAGGTAATTGAAATCATGAAGGAACTTGGCTTTGAGCAGATAACCAATCCGGTAACTCTTAATACGGTGGGACGTTTTATGACTATTCCGAAAGGCGCAGCTATGAAAAACATAGAACTGGGGAAAATAAAGGATGAGTTTTCCAAAAGGGGATACAGCATCAAAGAATAACTTCTATAATAAATTTTAATGAGCTTTGGAATGGGTTGAAAAATTAATATAAATCATCACAGAAGTATGGGCGGCCTCTTGCCGCCTTATTTACATTAAAAAATAGTTGAAAAAAAGGCAGAAATGAGGGAAAATTTAAAGAAGTAAATAAAAAGAAAATTATGATGCACAATAATTTGTTATATTTATTGCAGCGGAATGGGAGATGGTGACGGTTGCTTAAGTTGTTCAGGTTTTTGAAGCCATATACGGCCCACATAGCAGGCGTTCTTACGCTTGTTTTTTTGCAGACCTTGTCTGATTTGTATCTGCCGACTTTGATGGCGGATATTATTGATAAAGGCGTTATGCTTGGGGACACCGGTTATATTATGAAAACGGGCGGCTTTATGCTGCTTGTTGCAGGAGGAGGGGTCCTTTGCGCGGTTATTGCAAGCTATTTGTCCTCAAAAACTTCCATGGGGTTTGGCAGAATAGTTCGTGAAAAGGTGTTTAACCGCGTTGAGAGCTTTTCACTTAGCGAGTTTGATAAAATAGGCACTGCTACCCTGATTACCAGGACGACAAATGATGTTACTCAGGTCCAGATGGTAGTAATGACAATGATGCGCATGATGGTGAGCGCGCCAATGATGGCAATTGGTGGCGTTATCATGGCGCTGTCGAAGGATAAGACTCTTACATTGGTGCTTGTTGTTGCAATTCCATTGCTTATTGCTTTTATTGCACTGGTCGCCTCTAAAGGGTTGCCGCTCTTTAAGCTGGTGCAGGTGAAAATTGACAGGATCAACCTTGTACTCCGGGAAAAACTTACAGGTATTCGTGTAATACGCGCCTTTAACCGGACAGAACATGAGAGGGAGCGTTTTGAAGCTGCAAATGTTGACCTTACGGAGAATTATATAAAAATTAACAGAATAATGGCTTTTATGATGCCGACATTGATGTTTATCATGAATGTAACCTCGCTTGCCATTCTCTGGTTTGGCATAATCCGCATAGACCTTGGACAAATGGAGATGGGCTCGCTTATAGCGTTTATACAGTATGCCATGCAGATTATGTTCTCTACGCTGATGATGACCGTGATGTTTATCATGGTGCCCCGTGCCCAGGTTGCCGCTGCGAGAATAAATGAAGTTCTTGATACCGTCCCCGGTATTCAGGATGCCGCACAGCCGAAAAGTCCTGATAATAAAAGAAGGGGTTTTGTTGAATTCAGGGATGTTACTTTCAGTTATAGCGGAGCTGAACAACCTGCTTTAAGCAACATTTCATTCACTATGAAACCCGGCGAAGTGACTGCTGTTATAGGGAGCACCGGCGCAGGCAAATCAACTCTTGTAAACCTTATACCGCGTTTTTATGATGTTGACAGCGGGAGTATCCTGGTTGACGGTGTGGACGTCCGTGAAATGCCCCTGGAAACCCTGAGATCGAAAATCGGCTTTGTTCCTCAGAAAACTGTCCTTTTTTCAGGCACAATTGCTGATAATATCAGGTTTGGCAAGGAAGATGCGACCGACGAGGAAATAAGGCATGTCGCTGAAGTAGCGCAGGCATTGGAATTTATCGAGAGTCTGAATGACGGTTTCAATCACGAAATAGCCCAGGGAGGAACCAATGTCTCGGGCGGACAGAAACAGCGCATTTCGATAGCCCGGGCCCTGGTCAGGAAGCCTGAAATCTACATCTTTGACGATAGTTTTTCGGCTCTTGATTTCAAAACCGATGCAAGGCTCAGAGCAGCCCTGAGAAAGGAAACAAGGGACTCATCCGTGCTGATTGTCGCACAGAGGGTGGGTACGGTTATGGACGCAGATCAGATTATTGTTTTGGACAAGGGGCGGATTGTAGGAAAAGGGACACATAAAGAGCTTTTGGATAATTGTGAGGTATACCGCGAAATCGTATCTTCACAGCTTTCAGGGGAGGAGATTGCATGAGCCGCAATAACAGGGATTTAAGTTCGTCTATGGATAAACACCCGGGGAAAGGGATGGCTCACGGATACAGAGCAGGACGCGGCATGAGGCATGCCGGAGGGCCTATGGGCTTCGCCATGCCCGGGGAAAAGGCAAAGGATTTTAAAGGAACGTTAAAACGGCTTGTTGGCTATTTGAAACCATATAAAATCAATTTAATTGTTGTTCTGGTATTTGCAATTGCAAGTACGGTTTTTACAATTGTATCGCCTCAAATACAAAGAAAAGCGGTAAACAAGCTGCAGGATGGTTTTGTTGCAAGGATGGTGCTTAAGAAAGCATCCGAAATGCAAAAGGAAGGATTGGAGCAGTTAAAGCGTTTGATGCAGCAAAATATGCAGGCTAAGGAAAATGCTCAGGTGGAAATTGATCCGGAGGCATTAAAGGCGGTAAAGGAATTCATAGAACTGCCGCTGCTTGATGAAGCGGAAGACCCGCAGGAAAAAGCGGAAATTTGTCGGAAAATGATTGAACTGGGCGGAAAACTTGCTGAGTTGCGGAAGGATTTACAGGAAGATGAACAGGGAGATACGCAGCAAAGCTTTGAAATGACGCAGGAACAATTGGATGACGCCTTAAGGGCGGTAAGCGAAACCGAGGGTAAGATTGATTTTGGTTATATAGGTACTGTTCTGTTAATATTGCTTGGCGTTTATTTGTTAAGTTCTCTGTTCAGCCTTGTTATGGGACTTGTCATGTCCGGAGTCGCGCAGAAAACCGTATATAATTTACGAAAGGACGTTGACAACAAGCTCTCAAGGCTGCCGCTCAAATATTTTGACGGGAGGACCCATGGGGAAATATTAAGCCGCGTTACAAACGATATTGATACTATAGCGTTTACTCTGCAACAAAGCCTTACGCAGGTTATTACATCAGTTGTCCAGATCGCAGGGTTTATAATAATGATGCTGTCAATAAGCCCTGTACTGACTCTTATCGTACTTGCTACGATGCCCCTTTATGTTATTGCAACAACTTCTGTGGTGAGACGCTCGCAAAAATACTTTGCGGCACAACAAAAGGAACTGGGCGGGCTTAGCGGGCATGTTGAGGAAACATATGCGGGGCATAAAATAGTGAAGGCCTTTGGACGCGAGAAAAAATCCATGGAAAAGTTCAGAGATATTAATGACAGGCTATATGAAGCCGGGTGGAAGGCACAGTTTGTGTCCGGAATCATGTTTCCGCTCATGAACTTTATCAGCAACCTCGGATATGTATTGATTTGCATTGCCGGTGGCGTATGGATGACAAAAAACAGGCTGGCTTTGGGCGATATTACCGCATTCATCCAGTACTCCAGGTCATTTACCCATCCAATTGTGCAGACAGCCAACATAGCTAACGTTATTCAATCTACAGTTGCGTGTGCAGAGCGGGTGTTTGAAGTGCT
>DULF01000122.1 GCA_012840535.1 Clostridiaceae bacterium | reverse complement strand
TATCATAGTGACAACGCCTCATGGACCTGTATTCCAGGATTTCATACATATATCTACAAACGAAAAACTCAGAGGAGACATGGGCAGATTTGGCAGAAGTGACGTTAAATTTGAATTTGCCAATAATATTGCTCTGGTTGATTTAATAATCAAATACGCCCGCAACGAAGGAATTTACTGCGGCGGGCTCGATGATAAACTTATGAAAAAATACAGAGTTTCAAGGGATTTAGATCATGGTACACTTGTGCCGCTCTATTTTGTAAATAATGAATATAAAGATTTTAAGTTGGTTCATATTTCAATTGCGGGTCTTCCTTTTAAGGAATTGTATAAATTTGGCATGTGTATTTCAAAGGCAGTGCAAGAGTCTGATGAGCAGGTGGTATTTCTTGCGAGTGGTGATCTATCACATCGCCTGTCCCATAGCGGTCCTTATGGTTACAGCAAAAAGGGAGAAGAATTTGATGAAATGCTGGTCAGCAGTCTCAAGAGCCTTAACATTAAGCAGCTTCTTGAAACAAGCGAAGAATTTTGCGAAAGTGCCGGAGAATGTGGCCTAAGATCCTTTTTAATTATGTTTGGATCTCTTGACGGGCATGACCTTGAGCAGGAAGTGTATTCATACGAGGGACCTTTTGGCGTAGGGTATTCGGTTGCCAGGTTTAAAGTAGGCAATCCCAATCCTGACAGAATGTTACTTGAAGATATTGAAAAACAAGAAGTTGAGAAAATCAGAATGATAAGAGAAAGCGAAGATGCGTACGTAAGGCTTGCAAGGCAAGCACTTGAAACCTATGTGAATGAAGGCAGAATAATTGATGTACCTGACGACCTGCCGGAAGAAATGCTGAAAAACAAAGCAGGAACTTTTGTATCTATAAAAAAAGACGGGCAGTTAAGAGGCTGCATTGGCACCATTAGTCCTACGAGAAAAAGTATTGCCGAGGAAATCATACACAATGCCATAAGTTCAGGAACCAGAGATCCCAGGTTTTATCCTGTTGAGAAAGATGAGCTGGACAAACTGGTTTATTCAGTTGATGTTCTCAAAGAACCTGAGCCTATCAAGTCAATTGACGAGCTTGATGTGGTAAAATACGGAGTGATTGTTAAAGCTGGTTTCCGCACAGGCCTTTTGCTCCCAAACCTGGAGGGAGTCGATACACCGGAAAAACAAGTATCCATTGCGCTTCAGAAAGCCGGGATACGCCATGATGAAAAATATAGTATGGAGAGGTTTGAGGTAGTAAGGCATAAATAATAATTGGTCGATAATATAATTAGACAAATTGCAATCCGGCAGCCGGATCTTTACAGCAGGGAGGAAACCCAAGTTTACAAAGACCGGAAAGGTGATAAAATGCAGGAAGGAAAGTTAGCTCTTTATTTTGAAAAAATTGAAAACTCGAAAGTTCATTGTCACCTTTGTCCTCACAACTGTGTCATTAAGCCGGACGGAGTGGGAGTGTGCAGAGTACGGAAAAATATAGATGGAGACCTGTATTCATTAAATTACGGAAAGGTTACCTCCATATCTCTGGACCCTATTGAAAAAAAGCCTTTATACAGATTTCATCCGGGGTCAATGATCCTTTCTGCAGGAACATTCGGCTGCAACTTAAAATGCTCGTTTTGCCAGAACTGGAGTATTGCTCATGACAATAAGGCCAGCAGTTATGCGGTTGATGTAAAACCAAGCGAGCTGGTGAGTAAAGCAGTGGAGACCAGAAACCGCGGAAATATAGGCATAGCATATACCTATAACGAACCATCCATATGGTTTGAATATGTTTATGATACAGCCAGGTTTGCAAAGAAGGAAGGATTGGTCAATGTGTTGGTTACCAATGGATTTATCAGCAAAGAACCGCTTATTGACCTGCTTCCATTTATAGATGCTGTCAATATTGACGTAAAGGCTTTTACTCCTTCGTTTTACAGTAAAATATGTGGAGCGAAACTTGAGAATGTGAAAGAAACGGTTGAAATATGCTCGAAAAATTGTCATGTTGAAATTACTACCCTTGTTATTCCTGGTTTGAACGATTCGGTGGAGGAAATTGAAGAATTGTCAAAGTGGCTTTCATCCATATCCCCGGAAATACCTCTCCATTTATCGAGGTTTTTTCCTAACTACAGGATGACGGACAGGCCTCCGACGCCGGTAGAAACACTCAAAAAAGCCAGGGATAAGGCCTTAGAGAGGTTAAGATTTGTTTATTTGGGAAATGTGTGGTGACATGTTATTTATTAACTTTGCTAAAATTATAAAAAGGGGTTACATATATACAAAAACAGGGTATAATTCTACTTATAAGTATACGGTGTTTAAGCTTTTGAGGGTGTGAGGTTTTTGAATTTCTTGGGCGGCATTAACTTTAACGATTTGTTTAACAATTTTATAGGTTACATAGGTCTTAAAAGTCCATTGAATATCATCCAGACAATAGTAGACATTGGTATTGTTTCATATGTTATTTACAAGGTGATCATCCTTGTAAGGGAGACAAGGGCATGGCAGCTTATCAAGGGAATATTTTTCATTCTTGTTGCAAATGAACTAAGCAGGCTGCTGGGTCTAAAGACTATTAACTTTATTCTCAATAACATTATAACTGTTGCAACTATCGCCCTGGTTGTCCTTTTCCAGCCTGAACTGCGGAGAGGCCTTGAGCAGATTGGAAGGAGCAGATTTAGGGATTTCTTTGGTTTGGAGGAACAGGGTACACGTATACAGATTACAGCTGTGATAGAAGAGATAGTAAAGGCATGTGTCGAAATGTCAAGGACTTATACAGGCGCATTAATTGTCATTGAAGGCAGCACAAAACTCGGGGAAATTATTAATACAGGCACTATGCTGGACTCGCATATAAGTTCCGAACTATTGATTAACATATTTACGCCAAACACGCCTTTGCACGACGGCGCTGTAATTATAAGAGACAATAAAATAAAAGCGGCGGGATGTTTTCTTCCTCTGACTGACAATCCAAATCTCAGCAAAGAATTAGGAACCAGGCATAGAGCCGCATTAGGTATAACAGAGGTATCTGACTCGATAGCTATTGTAGTTTCCGAAGAATCAGGGAAAATTTCCTTCGCACTTAATGGAGGCCTTACAAGGAACCTTACGGCAGATACCCTGAGAAAAGCTTTGAATAAGAACCTTTTGGAAAAAGGTACGGCAGGCAAGAAGTTATCCCTGTGGAAGGTGAAATCCAAATGAGAGAATTGTTTAAAAAGGATATTTTTATAAAGATAGCATCGGTATTGTTTGCCATCCTTCTTTGGCTTACCGTGTTAAATAAAAGCAATCCGTTTATTACGTCAACCCCAATAAGGGTACGGATAGAATACAGAAATGAGAGCACGCTTGCCGAAAAAGGCTTGGTTTTGATGAACAGGGACAGTTTGAGGAGTTATGTTGAGATTTTTGTCAGAGGGAGACAGGAAGATATAAGCAGGATAAACGAAGGAGATTTCACCGTAATTGCCGATTTCAGCAAGGTGAATTCAGAGAATGATACTATCCTGGAATTAGAAGAAGTTGTCCATGATTTAAAAAACGTATATGTTTATGATATGAATCCAAAATATGTAAATATTGAGATAGAAAAAATCAAGAAAAAGTCTTTTCCGGTAGAGTTGGTATCAAATATTACACTAAAGGAAAATTACAGGATTATAAAAGAGTCAGTTGAGCCTCAAATCATTGAAATAGAAGATGTTGGATCAAAAATTGACGCAATAGGTTCTGTCAGAGTGCTTGTTGATATTAAAGACATGGATAAAAATACAGTAATGAAAAAGGAATGTGTGATTTATAATAAAGAGGGCAAGGAGATTCCTTCCTTAAGCAAAAAATACAGCGTTGATGTCAGCATTGAGGTGGCAAAAGAGGTTCCTATAGTAGTTCCTGTAACAGGAAGACCGGCTCCTGATTATGTTGAAGGAACGATAAAAATAACTCCGGAAAAAGCGCTGATAACCGGTCCGGCGGATAGACTGGCGAAAATAGGCGAATTAAAAACCGAGACTGTTGATATTCAAAATATCAGTAAGAATTTAAGCGTTTCAAAGC
>DULF01000121.1 GCA_012840535.1 Clostridiaceae bacterium | reverse complement strand
TCAAGGCTTTGAACCTTATTTGTTATTGTCGTCGATCTCCAGTAAAAATTACATTATTATAGATCGACGACACATAAAAGAAGTATTTTTTTCTATATTACTACTCCTTCCCCGCCCTTTTTAACTCTTTTCTGCCGAGTCGGATTAAAACACCTCGGTTTATTTGCTTCAATTCCTTATAGGTAGCCTATAAACGTAACATTACCTATTCTATTTATTAAGTCTCCAGCAGTTTCAATTCCTTATAGGTAATCTATAAACGAAGAACGTGAACAAGTTGTTTCACCGAGAGATGTTTGTTTCAATTCCTTAGTTTCAATTCCTTATAGGTAGTCTATAAACTCATCACGACTTTAGGGGAGAATTCTCGTCTTAATTTGTTTCAATTCCTCATAGGTAGTCTATAACTATAAACCCGTTCATTAAATCAAAAAAACGTAATTTAAGCATATTTGACGAATGACCTAATAGAACTTACTTCTTTAAAAATTATACTGCTTTAGTAATGAGAATTCAATTACTCTACTGAAAAATCAAGGCTTTGAGCCTTATTTATGCAGGAATCATCATTCCTTTGCAGGTTTTCGCATACCTCAACGCAACCGAACCCCTGCCCGTTTTTGCTCCCAAGTCCTGCATCCACGGCCATCTGCAAAAGCTCTTTAGGTCCTGTAACAACCAACTTCCCTGAATATCCCTTGATAATTGTATCTTTATAGTTTACCAGGTTCTGCCTTATCATTCCTATTCTTTTTACCTTTACTTCCCCTGCAGGAGCTTCCTTTCCGTAAAAAGCCTGGAACTTTTTCCTCAGGTTATTTTCCACCATCACATCATAATCCGGTTCTTCCGGTTGGAAATAGCATGTGTATTTTCTGCCATCAGGCCTTAACAGTGTGCTGTATACAACTACCGGAGATAATGCCCTGATGGTAATTTTCTCTTCATCCACCTTAAATTGTTGTACTGTCATCTTTTCAACCTGGGCATCACAGTTTCCCAGCCTTATGTATCCCCTGGAAAGCATTACGTTGGCAATTGACTGGCAGAACTGTTCCATGGGCGAGGAAACTACCAGCCTTACCTCACCGGGAAATAAAATTTTAGAAAGATTTTTATCCTGCAAATACTCCCCGTAAAGCCTTGAAAACGAGAACAGCCTAAACTTACGGCCATTGATTTCAAAACCCTTTTCGTACAGAAAAGAGGCCAGTTTCGAGTCAATTGAATTGTAAATCGCAGCCTGTACAATATGGTTGTATGAAAACGGCAGCTCAAGTGTTCCAACAGGTCTAAGGTAAAAATAAATATGCATCTTATGATCACCAGCTAATTGTTTTTGTTTCAAATTTGATTTTTTATATTTCTACATAATATCATAAATTCCCTCTTTTCAGTTTATATTTTTACACCAATTTACAATGCAAAGGAAAAAGATTAGGAAAATTTTTATATAAAAGGCTTGTTTGAAAGATTAATTAAGTTTCTTTAGCAGGCTATTTTCCCTAATAACATAAACCATAAGTGCAAACAAAATAATTCACCATTTAGATTTAATTCCTTATAGGTAGCCTATAAACAGAGGTATTTTATACTTATGAAGGGAAAAAAAATTGTTGATTTCAATTCCTTACAGGTAGCTTAACCCCTCTATCTCCCCTTTATCCTTCTAGCATTTTCGAGCATTTCCTCAGCGTGTTTAATGGTAATATCTGACATATCTGAACCGCTTATTATGCGGGCAATTTCGTATTTTGACTCTTCATGCGAAAGCTTTTTTACTACCGTACGGGTGCTGGACTTGTCCGATATCTTTTCAATAAGATAATGGTTATCCGCCATGCACGCAATTTGCGCAAGATGCGTTACACATATAACCTGGTGGTTTTTTGAAATTGACGAAAGCTTTTCTCCCACCTTCTGGGAAGCCCTGCCGCTTATGCCTATGTCAATTTCATCAAATATAAGGGTCGGGATACTGTCAACATTGGCCAAGATATTTTTTATAGCAAGCATTATCCTTGACATTTCCCCGCCTGAAGCTATTTTGGATAAAGGCTTTAGAGGTTCTCCCACATTTGTTGATATTAAAAACTCTACTATATCAAGACCGTTTCCGGTATACTTTCTTTCGCCGTTGTCATCTGCCTTGTCATCAAATTCTATATTGACCTTGAATTTTGCATTTTTCATTTCGAGGTCTGCAAGCTCGTTTCCTATCATGTCTTCAAGGACCTTTGCAGCTTTTTGCCGTTCTTGGTTCATCTGCGCTGCTAATGCATACAGCTCTTCATTTAATTTCGCCAGTTCCTTTTTCAGTTCTTCCGCCAGTTCCTCGCTTCTAAAAACCTCTTCCAGTTCTTTCTCAGCTTTTTCGCAGAATTCCAGTACTTCTTCCACCGATGAGCCGTATTTTCTTTTTAATTTATATATCAAATCAAGCCTTTCCTCTATCTGTTCCTGCATATTGGGGTCAAACTCTATCAAATCCCTTTCCTTTCTGATATCTTCAATAACGTCTTCCAAACGGTATGTAATATCCTCAATCTTTCCGGCAATGCCAACATATTTTTCATCAAACCTGGTAATGCCGTTAATTTCGGACAGGGCTTCATTAATGGCATCTGAAGCCGAGCCCCTCAGATTGTTTCCACCGCAGAGCAATTCATATGCGTTTGAAAGCGCGGCAATAATCTTTTCAGCGTTTGAATATATAAGCCTTTGCTTGTTAAGCTCCTCCTCCTCGCCGGTTTTAAGCCTGGCTTTTTTAATTTCATCGACCTGGTACTTTAATATGTCTATTTTCCTTTCAATATCGTATATATCGCCGGTTAACTCCCTCAGCCTGCTTTTTGTTTTGTTGTAACGGGATAGAATTTCCTGGTATTTTTGTTTCAGGACCTGAATTCTTTCTCCCGCAAAAGCATCCAAAAGTCCAATATGACTGTCTGTCCTCAGCAGTGACTGGTTGTCATGCTGTCCGTGCACATCAATAATTCTTTCTCCAATTCTCTTAACCATGGAAACAGTGGCTATTTTACCGTTTATTCTGCAGGTGTTTCTTCCTTGCGTAGTAAATTCCCTGGAGATTATAAGGGTCCCGTCTTCTTCAGCTTCTATACCGAATTCCTCAAATATATCGGACAATTTGCTGTTATCCACCTGGAATACTGCCTCAATTCTTGCCTTGTCTTTCCCGGTTCTGATAAGATCCTTGGAAACTCTTTCTCCAAGTATGGCATTGATTGAGTCAATTATTATAGATTTTCCTGCGCCGGTTTCTCCTGTTAGAATATTCAGTCCCTTTCCAAGTTCAATGCTCACCCTGTCAATAATAGCAATATTATGAATATCAAGCTGTAGAAGCATTCGACCCCAACTCCCCACTTAACCTCTCATTTTTGTCATCCGGTTAAACCTGTTTACCAGTTCTTCAGCTATTTTTTCTGCCCTGCAGACAATCATTATTGTATCATCGCCTGCTATTGTTCCTACAATTTCAGGCCATTTTAGAGAATCAATCGCCGAAGCTGCTGCCTGCGCCATACCTGGAAGTGTTTTTATTACTACTATATTGTTGGCATAATCACATGAAACAAAAGACTCAGCGAAGACCGTAATCAGCTTGTTCGTCAACATATTCTCAGTATGCGACATTTGGGCATACCTGTATCTGCCGTCTTCAGTCATTACTTTTACTAATCTAAGCTCCTTTATATCTCTTGATACTGTAGCCTGGGTTACTTCCACTCCCATTTCTTTCAGCTTTTCTGCCAGTTCTTCCTGAGTTTCTATTACGTTGTTTTCGATTATTTCCAGGATTTTCGCATGTCTGTTATATTTCATATTCCTTTAAACTCTCTCCCCTATGATAAATTTTTTTTCTTAATACGCTAAAAAAGTTTCTTGAACCCATTCTTATTATTTTAACACAATGGGAAGACCTTTTTGTTTCAATCACATCTCCTCCTCTGACCTCATATCCTACCTGTCCGTCAACCGTAACCATGGCAATATATGAAGAATTTTCATCAATAACAGCTCTTACAGCCCTGTCTCCTGTTGTAATAAAGGACCTGGTAAATAAAATATGGGGACATATCGGAGTTACAATAATCATTTCAATATCAGGTTCAACTATCGGTCCTCCCGCCGAAAGCGAATATGCTGTTGATCCTGTAGGACTTGATATAATGAGCCCGTCTCCGGGAAAAGTATCAACAAAAACGTCATTTATATAAGTTTTAACATGCAATATCTTTGTTATTCCCTCTCTTGAAATAACAACGTCATTGAGAGCAACATCACTTGCAATAACTTCTTTATCCCTTATTATCACCGTATCAAGCATCATTCTTCCTTCTATGGTAAACCTGTTGTTGATAAGGTTATCTACCGCATTGTCAATATCATTTTTCTCAACTTCAGTCAAAAACCCCATGTTGCCAAGATTTATCCCAAGCAATGGCAAACCCCTTGTATACACATTCCTTGCCGCTTTAAGAAATGTTCCGTCACCGCCAAGGCAAATAACAGCTTCAGCAGAGTCAAGCATTTTTTCCTGATCCATGTTTATGCCAATCTCGCCTATATGCTCGGCAACGCTTTCGGTAACTATAGGAATTCCGCCCTTTTTTTGTATGGTTTCAGCAAGTATCCGGGTATATTTATACCCGATGTCCCTGTCCTTATTTGCAATAATTCCGATTTTATTCATTTTTTTCTCCTATCTTTGACCGAATTATTTTCATCCAACAAGAATATTTATACAAGTATAATTATATAAGATAAATGGAAAAAGCACAAAGTATTATTTATCAAGTTCCCGATGTGATTCTTCGACAACACTTGCAATAAAATCTTCAGTTATATTGAAACTTGCGTTTCCGGGTTTTTTGGAAAGGTATGTGAAATATTCAATATTTCCCTCAGGGCCCTTTATAGGCGAATATGAGAGAGCTTTAACTGAAAACCCTGTTTCCCGTGCAAAACCTATAATATCCTCAATAACCTCCCTATGTACTTCTTTATCCCTCACGACACCGTGTTTGCCTACCTTTTCACGGCCTGCTTCAAATTGCGGCTTTATAAGGCACACAACTTCGCCATCCTCATTGAGTAAATCCATTAAAACCGGAAGTACCTTTTTTAATGAAATAAAAGACACGTCAACTGTGGCAAAATCCGCTGCAACCCCTATATCTTCAGGTTTTACATACCTTATGTTGGTCCTTTCCATGCAGACAACACGCTCATCATTTCTTAATTCCCAAGCAAGCTGGCCATACCCGACATCTATGGCAAACACTTTTTTTGCCCCGTTCTTTAACATGCAGTCGGTAAAACCGCCTGTTGAAGCACCGACATCAATAGCAGTCTTCCCGTCCAGCCGGATGTTGAATTCTTTAAGCGCCTTCTCCAGCTTTAATCCGCCTCTGCTTACGTACGGGTTGATATTTTCCTTAATCACTATATCCGCATCTTCCGCAACCTTTGCACCAGGCTTGTCTTCCCTGTTTCCATCCACCAGTACAGCCCCTGCCATTATTGAGCTTCTGGCCTTTTCCCTGCTGCTGAAAAAACCCCTCTTGACAAGCAGTATATCAAGTCTTTCCTTTTTCAATCCAAAACCTCCGGTTGAATTTACTTTTAACAGGATATATTCATAAATCCGGTAATATTTTACTTTTTATTGATTCGGCATCCAGCCCGAATTTCTTTAACAATTCGTTTCTTGAGCCATGGGTAATAGGTTCATCAGGAAATCCAAATATCCTTACCAGGCATTTTATATCATGCCGGTTTACAATTTCAAGAATACTGCTTCCAAACCCGCCTTTTATTGAATTATCCTCAATTGCTATGAGCTTCCCGGTTTTCGAAACTGAATCCAGTATTAGCTTTTCATCAATGGGTTTTACAAATCTTGGATTGATTACTTCTGCCGAGTAACCAAGACCATCCAGCATTTCTGCAACTTCCAGCGCTGTTTCAACCATTATTCCTACCGCTGCGATTGTTAAATCTTTACCTTCCCTGAGCAGCAATCCCTTGCCGTATTTAACCGGATCTGTTTCAAAAAGCTTGTCATTTCCTTTACCCTTTGGATACCTGACAGCTATAGGGCCTTCATGCCTTAATACGGCATATTCAATCATTTCTTCCAGCTCGCTGTAATCACAGGGGGCAAGAATTGAAATATTGGGAATATGGCTTAAGTATGACAAATCATACAAGCCCTGGTGGGTTTCACCGTCCTCTCCTACTACGCCTGCCCTGTCAATTGCAAATATAACATGCAGGTTTTGCAGTGCTACGTCATGCAAAATCTGATCATATGCCCTCTGCAGAAATGAAGAATATATTGCCACAACAGGTTTCATGCCGTTTTTTGCCATACCCGCTGCAAGGGTGACCGCATGCTGTTCGGCAATACCTACATCAAAAAACCTTTCAGGAAATTTTTTAGAAAAAGGTTCTAACCCGGTACTCTGTGTCATTGCCGCTGAGATTGCAACAATTTCCCTGTGTTCTTCTGCAAGCTGGCTGATTTTTCTGCCAAACACGTGGGAAAAGGTTGTAACGCCGTTTTCTTTCAGTTCACCGGTGTCAATTTGAAATGGAGAAATCCCGTGAAACTCCTGCGGCCTTTTTTCAGCAAATGTATATCCTTTTCCTTTTTGAGTGCATACGTGAATTAAAACCGGCCCTTTAAGGAACTTGGCACGTGAAAGCACCGTACAAAGTTCCAGGATGTTATGCCCATCTATTGGACCAAGATAGGTAAACCCAAGCTCTTCAAAAATTATACTGGGCATAATAATGTATTTTATTGTGCCTTTTGCCATATCCAGAGCTTTTGCCGCGCTTTTTCCGATTGCAGGAATCTTGTTCAAAAACACATCAAAATCTTCTTTTGCTTTATGATAAAAGGGTTGTGTCCGTATCTTGCTTAAATACCTTGACAATCCTCCAACATTACGTGTAATTGACATTTCATTATCATTGAGGATAACAATTAAATTATTAGGCGACCTTCCCGCGTCATTCAGAGCCTCAAAAGCCATACCCCCAGTAAGTGCTCCATCTCCGACTACGGCTACAACCGAGTAGTTTTCTTTCCTGATATCCCTTGCCCTTGCAAAACCAAGAGCAGCAGATATTGATGTACTGCTGTGTCCCGTATTGAAACAATCATGTTCGCTTTCACTTGTCCTCGGGAACCCGGCAATACCGTCTATTTGCCTCAGAGTTCCAAATTTGTCTTTTCGTCCGGTGATTATCTTATGTACATAAGTCTGATGTCCTACATCCCAAATAATTTTATCAGTGGGTGAGTTAAAGACCTTGTGCAGGGCAAGTGTAAGTTCTACAACTCCAAGGTTTGACGCCAGATGGCCACCTGTTCTTGAAACGTTTTCAATTAAAAATTCCCTGATTTCCTTCGAAAGTTGCTCGAGCTGTTGATTGTTGAGCAATTTTATATCATCCGGTGAGTTTATTTTTTCTAATAAGCTACCCACTCAGTTCATCTCTCTTTCAATTTTTCTTTTTTTGCTTACCTTTATTAATTTTACTGTTTTTTAAAAAACTTATTCTGCCTGTGACAAATTGAGTTATAACCCCTACCTTATATACTATGTAGTTGCTGTAACCCATTGCAAATATTTTTCCGACAGCTTTTCCTCCGATAGTCAATGCTGCAACCAAACCGCCTACCACCAAACTTGCAATTACAGCCTCCTGAGGACTTTTATTCTGCGTCAGCCTGACAATAATAAGTGCGCTCGCTGAACCGCTTATTACTCCACAAATATCTCCGACTACATCATTGCAAAAACTTGAAACCTTGTTTGCGTTTCTAATTAGTCTTATCGCTTGCCTGGCTCCATAGTATTTTCTTGATGCCATGGCATGAAAAGGCACTTCATCCGCAGCCGTTACCGCTACACCTATAATATCGAAAACAATCCCTATAAATATGATTATTAAAACAACAAATATGGCAATGAAACTGTGTATATCCTCAAGAATTGCTGATGAGATGAATGATAGTAAAGCAGAAGTTATAAATGAAGCTAATGTTATTGTAATTATCCATTTAATGTTTTCCTTTTTTGAGCCCGTTAAGTTAGTTCGAAACCTTACCTTCTTTTCTTCTGTTGGATGCTTATAACTTTCATCCACTAATTATGTACCTCCAAGTTTTATAGATAACGGGTGGCGGTATACTGAGTAAATTTTGCGGCTTAGGTCAGGCAGGATTTCCCCTGAACGTACTGGACTGTCGCCATACCAGCGGTTTCCCTTTAAACACTCAGCCGCCATGTTACCATTGACGGAGCCTGATCGCCACTAAGGCCACACTGCAATCCCCAATATACCTCAAAGTGAACAGTCTAGGAGCTTTCCTCGACAGCCTGACCAATCCCTAGCCTCTTTTGCAAACTTGGTTTCAAACAGCAATAATGTGTTTACATTGGCCAACATAAACACACCTGATCCGTTATTCACCAAGCTCACTCAAGGCAGGCTACACTGTCCACAGCACCTTACGGTACCGCACGACAGGTTCAATCCCTAATCGTGGTTGTAATCTGCCTGCCGGATTAAAAGTTTTCATAACCCAGTCAGACTTTTCCTTCCACAAGTTAGGGTCTCCACGGTAGAGGGGTCAACGCCTGCATGCCATTGCAGATCGCCCCTAAACCTTAACTCCCAGCACCAGCCCATTACTGGGCGTAACAAGCCGACACCAGGAACTTCATCGATATGCCCTTAACGGATTTTTAGGCCCGTCTTCAGGATTGGCAGTACTGACTAGAATACTGCGCCACCCTTCCTATTGTCTTTTTTATCTTTTATTTAAAAGTTGCGGAATTCATTATAGCATATATTTTCATTTGGTTAAAGCGTTAATGCTGATTGTTTTGATTCTTTTTAAGCCTGTTTTAATTGTTTAAGACGAATATTAAATCTAATCTCGCGTTTGCTCAGTTATTCCTGTTTACCAGGAATAATGCAAGTTCTTTTAAAAACTCTCCTCTTTCTCCGAATTCCTCAATGTACTTTATGGCATTGCCTGTAACAAGGTTTAGCATTTCTTTTGATTTTTCAAGCCCGTAAATAGTAACAAAGGTTGATTTCATTTTTGCAGCGTCGCTATGACAGTTTTTGCCCATTGTTTCCAGGCTGCCCTCCACGTCAAGGATATCGTCCTTTATTTGGAAAGCAATTCCGAGATTTTCAGCGTATTTTTCAAGATTATTATATTCATCTTTCTCTGCTCCGCAAATAACCGCTGAAGATAAAACCGGCGCTTTAATTAATGCTCCTGTTTTATTTTTATGCATATAATGAAGTAAATCCGCTCCTATATTTTTTCCCTCGGATTCCAAATCAACTACTTGTCCGCCAATCATTCCTGACGTGCCCGAAGCATTCGCTATTATTTTCATGGCTTTTATCTTCCTTAGAACTTTTGCATAGGATTCAGAGGAAAATTCAGAATCTTTTGAAGAACCCAGCACATTATCAAGCATTATTTCAAAAGCATAATTTAAAAGCGCATCGCCGGCAAGTATGGCTTTTCCTTCGCCAAAAACCTTGTGGTTCGTAGGCCTGCCTCTTCTGTAATCGTCATTGTCCATGGAAGGCAGGTCATCATGTATTAGCGAATACGTGTGTATCATTTCTATTGCGCACGCAAAAGGAATGACATCGCTCATGTCACCGCCAAAAACATCACATACGGCAAGGCTTAATACCGGCCTAAGCCTTTTTCCGCCCGCCATAAGGCTGTACCTCATGGCTTTATAAATGTCTTTTTCCGGCGTATCCTTCTCAACAACCAACCTGTCAAGCTCCTTGTTAACAAGTTCAAGCCATTCTTCATACTTTACCATGAAATCGGCTCTATTCATTTTCAATAACCTCTTCCTCTAATTTACCCTGTTCATTCTCTGTCAGGATGCTTATTTTTTTCTCAACTTCGTCAAGTTTTTTACTGCAATATTTTGAAAGCTCTATACCTTTCTGAAAATATTCAATTGATTCATCAAGCGATAACTCACCATTTTCAAGCTTGTCTACTATAGCCTCAAGCTCGGAAATTGCTTCCTCAAACTTTTTATTACCTGTACTCATGGCCGCCTCCCTTAAAAACATTAACTACTCTGCAATCAATATCTCCGTCATACACGCTGATTCTAAGTTCATCGCCGTTATTAACTCCTTCTACGGATTTTACAATACTGCCGTTTTCCTTAAGCTTGGTTATACTGTACCCACGGGCCAGTATGCTTAAGGGGCTTAAGGCATTAAGCTTTTCAATCAGAAACTGCAGCCTGGTCCTTGCCTTATCAATTTTTGACACTATTCCTCTTTGCATATTTCTGTTCAGGATATCAAGCCTCATCCTTTCCTGGTATACACGGTTGTATGGCTGTCTGAAAGGGATGCTTGAGGCAAGCCTCTCAAGATCATTCCTCTTTAAACGTAAAAACTTATGGATTGCATTTTTCAGCCTGATATCCAATTCATTTACCCTGGCCTTAAGCATGGACTTTTCCGGAACCACCAGTTCCGCGGCAGCTGAGGGAGTAGGTGCGCGTACATCTGCAACAAAATCCGCTATTGTAAAATCAGTTTCATGTCCTACCGCTGAAATTATTGGGATATTGGAATCGGCTATGCTTCTGGCTACGATTTCCTCATTGAAAGGCCATAACTCTTCCAATGAGCCTCCTCCCCTTGCTAAAATTATAACGTCAACACATCTGGCTTCATTTATTTTTCTAATTGCCCGGGCAATCTGCCCTGCAGCAACTTCTCCCTGCACCTGGACAGGATATATCTTCAAATCTATATTATAGAACCTTCTGTCCAAGATATTCATAATATCTTTGATAACCGATCCGGTAATTGAAGTAATCACTCCTATTGATCGAGGGAGAAACGGAAGCCTCTTTTTTCTGTTTTCATCAAACAGTCCTTCTTCTTTCAGTTTTTGTTTAAGCTGCTCAAAAGCAACATGAAGATCCCCGACTCCATCAGGCTGCATTTCCTCAACATAAAGCTGATACTGCCCGTCTCTTTCATATACGGAAATATATCCTTTTATTATGACATTCATACCGTTTTCGGGACTGAATCTTAGTTTCGAAGCTTGGGATTTAAACATTACGCATTTCAACAGACTTTTTTCATCTTTGATTGTGAAATACAAATGACCTGCATAGTGGTGTTTAAAATTTGAAATTTCTCCTTTAACCCACAGGTTTGAAAGAATCAGGTCACGTGAAATAATTTCTCTTATATACTTGTTTATCTCAGATACAGTTAAAATATAGTTCATTATTATTACGTCCACCTTATGCCTTCTGTTTGGATAAGTTGCTCAAAATGCCATTGATAAAAGCACCTGCGCCTTCACTGCTATACTTTTTGGCTATTTCAACTGCTTCGTTAACAGATACATTATAGGGAATATCCTCCCGGAAAAGAATCTCAAAAATACTCAGTCTTAAAATTGAAAGATCGACTTTTGATATTCTGTTAAATTCCCAACCCTTTGAATACTTTTTTATAAGTTCATCAATATTTTTAATATTTTCATACACGCCTTTAATTATATCTGTTATATATTTCTTATCTTTTGAAGTAAGTTCGTTTTCATTTTCATTCAAAGCGGTCTGGATTTGTTCCTCCCTGTTATCCTTTTGTATTTCCATTTGGTACAATAGCTTTACAGCAACTTCCCTTGCTGCTTTGCGTCCCATTTAAGTATCTCCTCCCGGTAATTCTGGGTGTCTTCCAAAAGTTTAACATAAAAACCTGAAACTATCTGTATGTTCCTGGAGGTAGAATTCTATCCAGGAGATTTTTAATGTAATCTTTGTCTTCGCTGAGCTTTTTTCCTACATAATAACCTATGCCTACACATATTGCAACAAACAGAATTCTAAAAAAGCCAAACAAGAGTATCGCTACAGCAATTACCAAGCCTGTCAGAGCTCCGTTTATCCCACCCCGGTGAGATTTGTAAAACTGGGTTATGCTCTCCAGATTCATGTTACCAATACCTCCCATCTCACTCAACTCGTGGCTTGTAAACAGCGCCTGCATACACGTTTTCTACTATAACTTTTACTTCATTGACATTGACACCGGAGCTTTCTTCAACCTGCTTTTTTACCCTCGTCTGTATATCTTCTGACAGAGCAGGTATGTTTGATTCGGGAAGTACGAGCACATTTATGATTATTGAAACGTTGTCTTCCTGCTTTATGACCTGTGCTTTTGTATCCTTGACTCCGTTCAGCCTTTTTGCTGCAGCTAAAGCTATATTTTCAATTGTGTTGAGTGATATTTGTATCTCACCAATGCTAGTATGCTTACTTACAGCCTTTTTATCCCTGCTGCTTCTAAATCCTGATAATAAGAAAGTCATGCTAAGGATAAAGAAAATAAAAGCAACAACAAACAGTACTATGGAAGTAGTTCTGTCTTCAAGAAGCTGTTCCGATAAATATGTATAGATTGAGTCTAGAATTTCCGGTCTGGCTATTACAACCATTGATGCTGCTGAGGCAATTGCAAGGAAAAACGCATAAATTGCCAGCAAAATCCTGAAAAAAATATTCATAATAAATCACACCTCTTTCGTTTACCCGTTTTTTTCTTTTGTTTTATATAAACGCCTGATTGCGCGATTATTTCAACTTCGAACCGTCATCAGCATCTTTTTTATGGTCTTTCTCAATATTCACTCCCTGCACATGAATATTGACTTCAACCACGTTAAGCCCTGTCAAATTTTCAACCGATTTCTTTACTCTCTCCTGTATATTCCACGCAATTTCAGGTATTCTAAATCCATATTCAACGATAATATATAAGTCAATAGCTGCTTCTTTTTCTCCAACTTCGACCTTTACACCTTTAGACAGGTTCTTTCTTCCCAGAGCCTCAACTATTCCTCCGGCAATTCCTCCGCTCATGCTTGCTACACCGGGTACTTCCATGGCAGCTATACCTGCAATTATCGCGACAACTTCGTCTGTTATCTTTATTGTACCCAATTCGTCAACAATGCCGTGGTTTGCTTCTTCCATCAAATTCCCTCCTCCTTGCAAAAGCAGCAGTTGCAAAATCTGGTTATTAATAATTATAACATTATAATCATCGGCAAACAATAGATTCATTTTTACCGCCCAAAAAAGGGCTTCCTTAAATAATAAAACCAGGTATGCATTGAGCATACCCTTACGTTATTTGGTTGCTATTATAATCATTAACATAATTTGTGAAATTCAAACAGAATTTTTTTACTGTGCTTCAGTATTTTTATTGCTGTGCTTAATATGTATTTTGTCAAATTCGACACCGGCGTGCCTGGATACAATATCATAAATCTGCGCTGCATCAGCATCAGTAAGAGTTGGCACGTTCACTACCACATCAACGCTCCCGTCTGCGCCAAAAAACACCAGGGCATCATTGAATCCTTTTTCTTCAATCAGTGTTTCAATTTTCATCTCCTTTTGCGAATTTTCCGTCATAATTATCAATTTTTCAAAAGCTTCTGCCTTAATGTGTTCATCTGCGTTCGGGTCTTCAGTAATAGCCCTAAGTGTTTCCGTGTCCCTGCTCAAAGCCATTTCCCTGTCCAGTTTTGCTTGTGCAAAATAATTTGTTTCCCCGCCATCTTCAGCCTGCTCGCCGATAGCTACATCATCCCCTCCTACATATACAGACTCTCCGATCTTCCCTTTATCCTCTTCTCCTGCCGAACCTACAGAATCACTGCTTTTTTTATAACTGTACTGCAAATAACCTGCAACCACTATCATCAGTACCAAAGCCAGTACTACAATTTGCTTTCTTTTTAAGAATTTCATATACTAAAGCCCCCTTATAAAATAATATTACATAAAAGTTTTGAATCTTCACTTATATATATTCAAACATGCTCTATTTTATATCAAATTTTTTAAATCATTTATCCTGTCCATTGCGCTCAAAAACCTGAATTTTATGAATAGGCAAATCCGTCAGAACCTGTACAGCCTTTAATATTTTCTCATGTACAGACGGATTATTTGCTCCGTCAGCAACAACAATCACTCCTTTAACTACAGGCTCTATATCCTTAATAATTATTGGTTTTTTAACTCCCTGTTCCTCTTCATATGCAATGTTTTCTTCTTTGCTGCTCTCATTAATATTCCTGGTTCCTCCTTGATTATCTTTTTCAACAGTACTGCTTTCATCGTTCCTGATATTGTATGCAGGCACAAGCTCCTTCCCGGATATATAGGTCACCATGACATCTACCTTCCCAACTCCTTCGATTTTTGAAAGAATTGATTCAAGTCTTATTTCAAGGTCTCCTTTTACGCTTTTATCAGTATTCCTGCTTGACGTCTCCACATTTCCACCACTTACTTTGTTGTTGGTTGCCTTATTCGTATTCGTACTGCCTTTACTGAACAGAGAACTGCCGGCAATAAGAATAATCATGCCAATAATGATCACTATTACAGTGTTTTCTATGAGTTTTTTCTTTCCCTGTTCACTGATCTTCTTTTTTATGCTGTCCATAGTCTTGGTAAAATAGCTCATTTTTAACACCTCAACTTTTCTATTTTTCTATATTAATAACAATATTGTCTTCATCTATATCTACAATCTTTTTGACTTTTTCCTTTATTCTCTTCTTTAATCCAGTATCAATGACTTCATCCTTTTTCTCGCTGTCCTCGCCTGCTTCTTCCCTGTAACTGTCTCCGTCTTCATTCTTTTGGTCTGTTTGTGGACTGCTCAGGTCAATCTTTTCTATCTTTTCAATAGGTGTTATTCCAGAACTTTCCGTTGAAGTCTTGATATATAAGTAAACTCTTTTTACTTGTCCGAACTCGTCTGAGTTGTAATCTTCGTTAATAATAATATCTGCTCTTGCATCGCTGACGCCGTCTATATCCTTAACTCTCTCTTCCAGCTGAACGATTATTTTGTTTCTGTAAACCTTGATTATTTGCCTTATTTGTTGTTCTTCCAAGATTTTGCTCTTTTCTTCAATTTCCCTTTTATCCAGAAAATTGCTGCCGGCAATCTGAAAGTCCTTTATTTCCAGGTCACTGCTTATCAGGGCAATAAAAGGGTTTATTACGGTTATTATGAGTATAAAACCTGAAACAAGGTTTAGGTACTTCTTTATTTTCCCTGAAGGGAGCAGTATCTCCAGAAATGCTATAAATAAAACCAAAGTTACAATATTTAATATCCAGCTTTTCAAAAAATCAATCATCCCATATCTCACCTAACCATTGTGCTGATGTTGCTGGCGCCAATTATTGCAGTAACGGACATGAGAAACATGAATGCAACTGCTCCTACAATACCTAGAATATAAACAAGCGAATCTGATATGCCTGATATGCATTCCGTTATCCTTTTTTCAGATATCGGCTGTATTAAAGCGCATGTGGCCTTATATAGCACAACAAGCGCGGCGATTTTAATCATCGGTACGATGCAAATGGCAGCAATCCCAATCATAACGGCAACACCGGCGGCATTTTTTATAAGCAAAGTACACCCAATAACCGTATCTGCGGCATCAGCAAGGTAGCCTCCAACTACGGGAATAAATGCTCCGATCGCATATTTCGCAGTCTTGCTTGCCACTCCGTCTATAACTGCTCCTATTGAACCCTGAACTGATACTACTGCAACAAAAGCAGTCAGTATCAATCCAAGGACTACTCCTACAGTTTTTTTCATAAGGTCAGCCAGTTTCGAAACCTGAATTTTTTCCGAAATATTGCTGACAATTGTAAGTATTGTTGATAGAAGAATAACCGGAATAAATACGTTTTTAATAATTGTTGCAATTACTTCTGTGACCATTACCAATACAGGCTGAAATATCCCGCCGGAAGTTATGTTTCCACCTGAAACAAGCAGGGTTATCAGAATGGGTAGCGTTGAATACATAAATCCAACCATTTTGTCTATTATGTCAATTCCAAGTTTCATTGCTGAGGTGAAGCTCAAGATCATTATAGAAACAACAACAATATAACATACATAAAAAGCAAGCCCACCCACGCTTTCACTCAGGAAAGATGTTTGAAGGTTTTTAAGCAGTGCGCACAGGATTACAAGAATTGCTAACTTTATCAGGATGTGAATATTTAAGTATATTTCTTTGAAAAAGTAATTTGCCATTCTTCCTAATAAACCGGTAAAATTGAATTTAAAGTTTCCACTGGATACATCTTTAAGTATGGATTGCGGATCATAGCCTTCAAAAAGCTCCTTGGCTTCATTACTTGAATACTTTTCAAGCTGTTTTTTCAGGCTGGTAAATTCGTCAGAACGCGCTTGCTCTTCAATTATCTCTTCACTGCTTATTTCCTCAGCAGCGAAAATGCCTTGCGTAGCAGTCAATAAAACAGATATAACTACTGCAATAAATATGTGCCATTTACTTGTAACCGTATTTTTCAAGCTCTTCCTTATCATTGGTTCCCCCACAAATACATTTTTTTACCTTACGGCATAATTCTGATTATAAGTTCAAGGAGCGAAGTCATTATCGGTACAGCAAGAACAACTATGATAACTTTTGCCGCAAGTTCAATTTTAGAAGCAATGGAAGTTTCACCCGCATCCCTACATACTTCAGCCCCGAATTCTGCAATATAAGCGATTCCTATAATTTTCAGGAGTATATTGACGTATGACATATCAATATTCGCCCTGCTTGTAAGTTCCTTTAAAAGGTCGATCACGGCCGTAAGTTTTGCCACTACCAGGAAAAATACCACTATTCCTGTAACTATGCTTATTTGTATAGCAATTTCCGGCCTATAGGACTTAAGTACAATAATTATTACTGTCGCTACCAGGCATAAACCAACTATCTGAAGTATATCCATTATTATCTTCCGCCTTAAAAATTAAACATGGCTTTTATTGTGTTAAACAGGCTCACTATTTCCTTGACAACCATCAAAAGAACCACAACCAAACCTGCCAGAGTTGTCATCATGGCCTGTTCTTCACGTCCCGATCTTATTAACACCTGATTTAGAACAGAAACCAATATTCCTATGGCAGCTATTTTGAATATCAAGTCAATTCCCATATCCTACTTTCCCCTTATACCAAAATGATTATCAGTGCCAGTCCACATAAAACTCCCAGCCTTTTATACATTGCCTCGTTCTTTGCTTTTGACTCTTCAGCCTTTTTTTCCTGAATTTCAAGCTGTTTCATTGCAAGCTTTATATTTTTGAGTTGTCCTTCAACATCGGACTTTCCGAGCATTTTGCCAAAAGAAATCAATATTTTTTCATCCTCTTCATTCAGAGCAGTTTTTTTAATATTTTCTTTCAGGGCTCTCTCCCAGGCTTCTGAAGCATTTAAGCCTGTATCTGCCGTGAGGTAATCGGCAGCTTGTTTAAAAATCAATGATATTTCATTTTTCCGGACTTCATGCATTTTATAAAACGCGTCCGTCAACAGATTGGCCATATAGCTTATTTCATTTTCAAGCATTTGCAGTAATCCCTGAAGCTCTCTCAACTGTTGGGGTCTCATGGAGCAATCCTTTGAGAGTATGAAACCGAGAAAACTTGATGACAACAGGATAATAATGCTGCCTATTATTTTGAAAAACACTTTAATCTCCCCTATAAATAGTTTCCATGGTTTGTCCGTCAACTACCTCCTCTAATGTTCCCGGTCCCCTTGCATTGCTTAACACAATATACCTGTCAAAAATTTTTTCTTCCATAAGCCCTAAAATCTCACGCCTGCTTTTCATCTCAGTTATGTTATATCCATGGGCAGAAGTTATTATTTTGACTCCTGCATTGAATACGCTTAATATGGAATCCTTGTCTCCTTTGTTGCCTATTTCGTCGGTAATTATTACCTGTGGTGACATGGACCTTATCATCATAATCATCCCTATGGATTTTGGACAGGCGTCAAGGACATCGGTCCGGATTCCTAAATCGTTTTGCGGTATGCCTCTATAGCATGCTCCAATTTCTGACCTCTCGTCAACCACACCGACTTTGATTCCCTTAAAACATATTTCATCGCAGCCATTGCTCAATATCCGGGCAATATCCCTTAGCATTGTAGTTTTGCCGCATTGAGGAGGTGAGATTATTAATGTGTTTAACACTTGATTTTTATGTATAATAAACCTGATTATTTTACCGGCGCATCCTTTTACTTCCTTCGAAATCCTTATATTAAGTCCTGAAATATCTTTTATGTTTTTAACACTGCAACCTTCTAATACGACTCTTCCGGCAATCCCTACCCTATGTCCCCCTTTTAAAGTGATAAATCCGTTCCTTATCTCGTCCTGGAAAGCATATATTGAATTCTCACTCATCAATTCAAGAGTTTTTATGATTTCTTCCTGCGCCGGAATATAAGGATTTCTGGTTTCTTTTACCAACTGTCCGTTTTTTTCGAGGAACCATTCATTATCATAGTTCTGAATAATAACCGGTTTGCCTGCTCTAAGCCTTATTTCCTCAATCGAATCCGCTATATCATTATCTATATCTATCAAAAGTTTTCTTATGTCTTCACACAAATACTTTATTACGCCCTTCAAAAAACCCTTCTTATCAATTATACCTGTGTTTGTTTTTTCCTTTGTTAACAAATCTTTTCTCCTCCGCTATATTATTCTTTTATTCTTTTTATATGATTTTTATGTGCCGCTTCTTCTTATATTACTTTTAATTTTATGATTGTTGTCCTTTCCATATGACATAAAATATTTTATTTGCCGTCTGCCTTCTATATATTGATATTTGACTTTGTCCATTTTTATGACATAAAAAAAAGAATGAATCCCATGATGTATGAATTCATTCTTTTCTTTTATTATTTATTTTAACTATTATCCGTAAATATGCTTATTGTTCTTGTATTTCATCATCTTTGCTGCCACATTCGCAGTCCCATTCAATTTCAAATTCTTTATGACAGTTCGGACACTCAACCATATTTTCATCATTAATCATGTCCTCGCTAATATCCATCGGCTCTTCACAGTACGGACATTCAACATTGGTAGCATAGCAGCCTTCGTTATCGTACTCATCATAGTCATCATCAAATAATACGCTTTCAACCTCTGCAAGATCTTCATCAAGAGTTTCTATCTGTTCACCCATCTGTTCCTGAACTTCCTCAACATCTTCAACAGCCAGCGCAATATCGTCCATAACATCGATTATTGCCTTCAGCAGTTTCCCTTCATTGGTAGCATCGCTTATCTGCATCCCTTCTGCAAGTCCCCTGAGATAAGAGACCCTTTCTCTCAAATAACCCATATAACACCTCCGATTAGTAGCAATTCATTACAAATAGTATTGCCTGCTTAACAGGAAGCTATTCTCATAAGCTTAAAGCATTTCCCGGACCGGAAAAGAGCTTATACGCGCTCCATATATTCGCCTGTCCTTGTGTCTATTCTTATAACATCACCCTGGTTAACAAACAAAGGAACTTTGATAGTAGCTCCCGTTTCAACAGTTGCAGGTTTTGTAGCGCCGGTTGCGGTATCGCCTTTGAAGCCGGGTTCTGTATGCGTGACTACGAGCTCAACAAAAGTCGGAGGTTCTATACCAAACACATTGCCCTTATATGAAAGCACCTTCACTATCATGTTTTCCTTTACGAATTTAAGTGAATCGCCAAGAGTTTCTTTATTCAGCGGTATCTGTTCATATGTCTCGGTATCCATAAAGTAGTATAAATCACCGTCATTATATAAATACTGCATATCCTTCCTGTCAATATGCGCTTTTGGCATCTTGTCAGTTGGGCTGAAAGTTCTTTCAATGGTAGCCCCGGTAATAATGTTTTTCAATTTTGTCCTAACGAAAGCCGCACCTTTGCCCGGTTTTACATGTTGAAACTCAACTACCTGATAAACCTGTCCGTCAAGTTCAAAAGTAATGCCGTTTTTAAAATCACCAGCTGATATCATTCATTGATCCCTCCAGTTATTAAAAATAGCTTTCTCGTTTAATTATTAATATTATGGTTATATATCATCTTGTTTATATTAAAATAAAATCCAACATAATTCAAGAAAATTTTTCTAAACACATGGGAATAAATGCTTTTACAGGATTATCATATCTTTTTTTGCCTTTGTCAGAATTATTGGATTTGTATCGTTTATTACAATCATGTCCTCAATTCTCACTCCGCCAATCCCGCTTACATATATCCCTGGTTCCACAGTTACAACCATGCCGTTTTCCATCAGCCTTGTTCCCATGGGTGAGAATCTTGGTTCCTCATGTATTTCAAGACCTACTCCATGCCCCAAACCATGTCCGAAATACTCGCCATAACCTTCTTTTAAAATGATTTCCCTTGCCACCATGTCCACTTCTTTCCCCAAACGGCCTTTATGAGCGTGTTCAAGGGATTCTAGCTGAGCTTTAAGCACAATATTATAAATTTTTATCAATTCAGGCGATGGTTTTCCAAGGAATACCGTCCTTGTTATATCGGAGCAGTATCCTCCGTACAAGGCCCCGTAATCCAGGGTAACAGGATCACCCATCCGGAGCTTCTTTTCCGAAGCAACTCCATGAGGCATTGAAGAACGCAAACCAGAAGCGACTATGGTATCAAAAGACGAACCGGTAGCGCCGCTTTTTTTCATAAAGTATTCAATTTCTGCGGCAATCTCGATTTCTCGGATATCAGGTTTGATATAATTTAAAACATGCACAAATGCATTGTCTGCTATTTCCACCGCTTTTTTCAATACAGCCAGCTCATCCTGGTCTTTTATCACACGCAACTCTTCTACCAGGCCTTTTAATGGAACAAAATCCATAATATCAAGCTTTTCTTTAAATTCGCTGTACTTGCCGTATGTTAAATCCGACTCTTCAAATCCGAGGCTGTTTATACCCGTTTTTTTAACAAGTTTGTTAATGGTGGCAATTAATGTACCATGCTGATGCTGAACGACTTCATACAGCGGCGCTTCTTTTTCTGCCTGCTCTATATATCTGAAATCGGTAATCAGAAGCGCATTATCCCGGGTTATCAGCAAATGAGCCGCTGTGCCTGTAAACCCCGACATGTAAAAATAATTCTCCCGCTTTGTAATAAGCGCTGCATCTAAATTCCTTTTTATTAACCCTTCTCTGAATTTTCTCAGTCTCTTTTTAATGTCCATGGTATTATATAGGTGTTCCTTATCTGTTTCCTATCATCAGTAAAGGCCCCTATCTTCCAACTCCTTCCCCATCAGCGAATCTCATATCAAATTGTGTCATCCTGTTTAAATAATAAATCTGTTGCCTTTAATGCCAACAAATACCCAATGGATCCAAAGCCGCTTATCTGGCCAACGCAAACAGGTGCAATTACTGACTTGCTTCTGAACTCCTCCCTGTTGTAGATATTCGATAAATGAACCTCTATTGAAGGAATTTCAACAGCTTTTATGGCATCCCGTATCGCTATGCTGTAGTGGGTAAACGCTCCGGGATTTATAATGATTGCGTCGTATTTCCCTCTAGCCTCATGAATCCGGTCAATAATGCCTCCTTCATGGTTCGACTGAAAAAAATCAACTTTGATATTATATGCTTCAGCTTCATCGGCTATCCTTTTTTCTATATCATCCAGCGTTTCAATTCCATATATATTTTTTTCTCTTGTCCCTAACAAATTCAAGTTGGGTCCGTTTATTACCAAAACTCTTTTCAATTTTATTCCTCCCCGCCGTACACATTTAAAAAACAAAGCCGTCAATAATATCTTATTCTTAATGCCTTGGGTTATTCTTAACCTGAATTGCCGCCTTGGTAATAGCAGAAACAATGTCCACCTCAAACTGCTGTATCAAAATGTTAACTTTAGAGAACAGTTCACCCTTTTCAGTTACAACATACTTTGGCGGTAATTTGTTTAATGCAATTGCCGCAATATCAAGCATGCATTTATCACACTTGCACACATCCAAATCATTTAATACTTTCTTCATCATCTTGAATACAATCTCTTCCATATAATTCTTTAACTGCACTTGGTATTACCCCCTTATTATATACCATTTAAAAATATCCCATCCCCACATCAATACAATAAATGTTGAAAAAACGATGAACGGTCCAAAAGGAATCACATCCCTTCTTCTTTTCTTACCGACGGCAATCAGAAACATTCCGAAGACACCACTTGTAAAAATAGAAAGAAGCAATGTTAAAATGCTCATCCTCCATCCAAGAAACAATCCTATGGGTATAAATATTTTAATATCTCCCAGCCCCAATGCTTCGTCAGTTTTATACACCAAATTACCTATAACGGCAACCAGAAAAAGTATTCCTGAAGCTGATACTGCGCCAAGAAGCGGGTTCCACCATTTGTTGTCTCCATACATGTCCATTGTTTTAAACAAGTTGCAGAAGAAAACCGCTATTCCGCCGGCAAGTCCTGCAATAACAAGTTTATCAGGTATTATCATGTGGTCAATATCAATAAACGCTGCAATAATAAGTATTGACAAAAGATAAGCATAAACGGCAAAATCAATTGTCATTGAATACTTCTTAAAAAGCAATACAAATCCTACTGCAGTCAAAAATTCCACCAGGGGATACCGTACAGAAATTCTTCCCTTGCAGAAACGGCAGCGTGCCTTCATAAAAATATAGCCAACTACTGGAATAAGGTCCGGCAGCATTAACCTTTCTCCGCAATTTTTGCAATATGAAGGCGGCCATACAACCGGCTTCCCCTCTGGTATCCGGTTTATACACACATTCAGGAATGAACCGGTTAAAAGTCCCAATACAAATAACATTATATAGCACATAACCATACTTTTAAATCAAAATATTACTTAACATAAATTTATTACTTAACTTTATTCTTCATTTCTGGTAAAAAATCCTTTTAATTGAAAAAATAATTTTCAAATAATGTAATGACAGTAGATGAAACATCGTCAGGCACACTTATTCCTGTTATAAGCTCATATGCTAAAATAGCCTGACGCAGCAACATTCCAAGGCCATTTAACGTCCTTGCCCCGCATTTTTTTGCATGCTTGAGCAGCTTTGTTTCAGGAGGGTTATATATTAAATCGTATACAATGTGCTTCTCTGAAAAATTGTTTTCAACGCTAACAGGAGAATTGTCAATATCAGGGTACATACCTATGGGAGTTGTATTTATAATAACATCTGTTTTCTCCAATAAATTCCTCTGTTTTATATTTTCAAAACCTACTGCTTCAGCTTTACATTCGAAATGGTTGTTTATCAGACTTGCAATTTCAGCTGCTTTCCAGGAAGTCCTGTTCACTATGTTTATCGTATCAGCTCCCTGCATGGCTGCCTTAACCGCAACAGCTCTTGCAGCGCCGCCGGCTCCCAGTACCATAATCCTTGCAGACTTAAAGCTTTTACCGAAAGCTTCTTCAAATGATTTTGAAAACCCTTCCGCATCTGTATTATAGCCAATCAGCCTGCCGTTTTTATTTACGACGGTATTTACCGCTCCTATTAACCGTGCTTCCTGGCTGCACTCATCAAGATACTGCATAACTTTTTCCTTAAAAGGTATAGTAATGTTAAAACCTGCTACGTTTATGGCTTTAAGCCCCTTAATCGTATCTTCCAGGTTGTTGATGTTGCTTTTTAAAGGTATATATATGGCATTTACTCCTAATAAATTGCTTATGGTATTGTGAATCTGAGGAGAAATGGAATGCTCTACAGGATTGCCCAAAACACCCATAATTCGTGTTTTGCCCGTAACCCTTGCGTCAATTGATGCCTCATGCATTTGACTCTCACCTGCTTTCCTTATCCGAGTTCTCCAGGCTTTTTTCATAAAGTGCCAAGACAAGCTTTTCCGGCAGCCTTTTGAGTTTTATAAAAAACGTTTCTTTTTTATGTATGGGTTTAGCAAGTATCGTAAACAGATTTAGCCTGTTTCCGCCAAATATATCAGTAAATATCTGGTCTCCAACCACAGCAGTCTCTTCAGCTTTTAAGTCAAGCAGCCTCATCGCTTTTTTAAAGGCTTTTGTACCAGGCTTTGACGCGCGATGTATAGCGTAGAGTTTGAGTTTTTCGTTAAACTTTATCACTCTTTTTTTAGAAGCGTTTGAAACTATACACACTTTAAAGCCTCTGCTTTTTACTCTCTCTATCCATTCAACCGCATTTTCGTCGGCTTCTTTCATGTGCATGGGTACCAATGTATTATCAATATCAAGAAGCAAGCCTTTTATATTTTTATTAACTAAAAAATCCAGATCAATATCCTGGACCTTGTCCACAATTAAGTCCGGAAAAAACATATTAAAAAACATGGCATCCTCCAGAGTCCAAATAAAACTAAAAAACTATGATAATAATAGCAAAATTAAGTAGTATTGGCAATATTCCTAAATCCATCATTAAACTTTTGACATGAAAAAAATGAATAAATTTAACAAAGCACTGGATTTTTATGAAAAAAAGTAGCATAATAGATAAAAAACTTTACATTCAATATTTTTGTATTATGTTCATAATACGCAGTAATTTAACAAATGAATTAATTTAATAATCAGAAAGGAGTTTAGCTTTATGTCTTGCCAGATAAGAATCGAAAAAACTAAAACGCCAAAGCAGAAACCCGATCAGAATAATCTGGGTTTTGGAAAATATTTTACCGATCACATGTTTATCATGGATTACTCAAGGGAAAAAGGATGGTACGATCCAAGGATAGTACCGTATGCTCCCCTGGAATTGGATCCGTCAACAATGGTGCTTCATTATGGGCAAGCAGTTTTTGAAGGACTAAAAGCCTACAGGGCGAAGGATGGCAGAATACTGTTGTTCAGACCTAATAAGAATATGGAAAGGATAAACTTGTCAAATGACAGGCTTTGCATTCCTCAAATTGATGAAGCATTCTGCGTGGAAGCCATAAAAGCGCTTGTCAGTGTAGATAAGGACTGGATTCCTACAGCTCCGGGTACATCATTATACATAAGGCCTTTTATCATAGCCACTGACCCGTATCTTGGAGTAAGACCTTCTGATACGTACAAGTTTATTGTTATACTGTCTCCGAGCGGAGCTTATTATCCATCCGGAATCAATCCGGTTAAAATATATGTTGAAAATGATTACGTGCGTGCAGTAAAAGGAGGCACAGGCTTTGCCAAAACTCCCGGAAACTATGCAGCCAGCCTCAAAGCACAGGACATAGCCCATGAAAAAGGATATGTGCAGGTATTGTGGCTTGACGGAGTTGAGAAAAAATACATCGAGGAAGTAGGCTCAATGAATGTTTTCTTCAAGATAAACGGCGAAGTTATAACTCCTTCACTCGACGGAAGCATTCTGCCTGGCATTACAAGAGATTCAGTCATTCACTTGCTGAAGGATTGGGGCGTTAAAGTTACAGAAAGAAAACTGAGCATACAAGAAGTTTATGATGCGAACTCAAACGGAACTCTTGAGGAAGTTTTCGGCACAGGCACGGCTGCAGTTATTTCCCCTGTCGGCGAATTGAACTGGATGGACAAAGTCATTGTTGTCAATAACGGCAAAATCGGCGAAACAGCTGCCAAGCTATATGAGACAATAACTGGCATCCAATGGGGCGAAATTGAAGATAAATTTGGATGGACGGTTGAGGTTGAATAGGTTCCAGAGAACATAGAACAGAAATCAGAGGCCAGAGACCAGAGGCCGGAAACCGGAAGGGGACTATCCTCTTCGAGGGGTGCATCTGCGGAAAGGGGACACCCCTCTACGAGGAGTGTCCCCTTTTTAATATGCCCTATTCTCTGGCTTCCTTCTTTATGTTTTTAAGCCTCTTCATTACGTCATTTCCGCCTCTGCCGAAATAATCGTGCAGTAGCTTGTATTCAGCATAGAGCTTGTCATATACTTCTACATTTTGAGAATCAGGCTTGTATACCTTGTCTTTAACTTTAGCCATGTACTTGGCGGCTTCAACAATGCTGTCGTAACCTCCTTTTTCCTTTCCGGCTGCAACAGCTCCGAACATTGCAGAGCCTAAAGCAGGAGTTTGAGGAGAAGCAGCGATGCGTATTTCCCTATTGGTTACATCAGAATATATTTGCATCATGAACTCATCTTTTTC
>DULF01000120.1 GCA_012840535.1 Clostridiaceae bacterium | reverse complement strand
GAAATTTCTTCCTTTACTTCTTCTATAGGGGTTTCTTCCTGAGTATCACTGCTGCTGAGCACTGATGTTTTCCCCAGCAAAATATCAGACAACTTCCTGTTCATGGCTTTGCACATAATCTGCGTTAAAATCAGCCCTGACGCGCCTACTATTCCTCCGGCTGCAGTAAGCAACGGGTCATAAATTGCAATGCCTGCGATGCCTCCCGCCACACCGCTTAAAGAGTTTAAAAGCGATATGGTTATGGGCATATCAGCCCCACCCACTCTTATGGAAAAAACGATACCAAACAGAGAACTAAATATTGCCGCGCTCCAAACGGTTTTTTTGATAATGCACACAGAGACAACTGATAAAACTATAAAAAAGTTTGTAATTAAACTGTGTGCTCTTAAAACTATGGGTTTTTGAGGGAGGATTTTGTGCAGCTTTCCAGCGGCCACCATGCTTCCCAAAAAGGTTGCTAGGCCAATAACAAGCGCCAGCGCGGCAGTATATGTAGCGAAGTCATTTGCAGTATTCCCTTCATTAATGGCTATTATTGAAACAAGCGCGCTGGCAAGCCCGCCGAAACCATTTAAAACAGCCACCGTTTGTGGCATTTCAATCATTTTAACGGTTTTTGCCAATATAAGCCCCATTACAAGTCCTGCACCCATAAAAACATACAGCCAGATTTTTGCAAAAAGCTCATACTTATAGAGTGTTACAACAATGGCTAAAGCCGTACAAACAGCACTTAAATAATTGCCCAGCCTGGCAGTCCCAACCTTGCTCATTAAATTTATACCGTATAGTATGCCAAGAACTAAAATGCCGCTTATTATATAGTAAAGCACTATTTCTCCTCCCTTTTGAACATTTTGAGCATCCTTGCCGTTACACCAAAGCCCCCTGCAACATTTATCATTGCAAGCACAATGGCAACATAACCGTAAGCCATGTCTAATGTTAAAATCGCCTTGCCGGTTGCAGCCAATGCGCCTAAAAGCGTGATTCCGGACAGGGCATTCATGCCTGACATCAGCGGTGTATGCAAAAGGGAAGGTACATTTTTAATTAAAAAATACCCGACAATACTGGATACTATGAATATTACTACCAAAGTTAACTCCATCATGGTTCATATCAACCCCATTGCCTCAAGAGCGCCCTTGTGAACAATCTTGCCGTTTATAGTTGTGAGCATACCGGAAACTATTTCATCGCTTTCATCAATGAGCAGCTCTCCGTTTTTGGATAAATACTTTACAAGGTTGTATACATTGTTTGCAAACATCCACGTAGAACTTGTAGGTATCAGCCCAGGGATGTTCTTTATGCCTTCTATTGTTACATCATGTACCACCGTCTTTTCGCCGGGTTTTGTCAATTCGCAGTTGCCCCCCTGGTCAATTGAAATATCAACAATTACAGAACCGCTTTTCATGGATTTTACCATTTCTTCCGTGATTAAAACCGGGGCCAGCCTGCTGGGAACCAGTGCTGAGCAAAATACAATGTCCATTTGTTTTATGGTTTCTTTTAAATTTTCCCGTTCTATTTCAAGCCACTCATCGGAAAGAGCGTTTGCATATCCACCCTCACCAACGGCTACATTGGCAGGCACGCCCGTTTCAACTATTTTTGCTCCAAGGCTTTTAGCCTGCTCTACCGCATCAGGCCGGATATCGGCGGCATAGACAACAGCTCCAAGTCTTTTGGCTGTTGCAATCGCCTGCAAACCTGCCACACCAGTGCCCAGAACCAGTACATTACATGGTTTTATCATGCCTACCGCACAAAATATTGATGGCATGAATACAGGCAAATCATTGGCCGCAATTAACATTCCCTTATACCCGGCACAAGTGCTCATAGACGTTAAGGCATCCATACTCTGCGCCCTTGAAATACGCGGAATGCCATCTAAAGTCAATCCTATGATGCCTTTCTCTGCCATCTTTCTAACCATTTCATGATTTACAGGTGAAGCCGGATGTATAAAGGTAATCAAGTACTGCCCCTCATGCATCATATCAATTTCATGCAAATTCTTTTCTGCATTAAATTGAGGTTCTTTTACCTTTAAAATTATATCGGCCTGTTCATAAAGCTTTGCCACGTCCTCTACAATCTCGGCCCCAGCTTTGGCATAGTCTTCGTCTTTGTGAAAAGATAATAGTCCGGCGCCTTTTTCTACAAGAACTTTAAAACCATCTGCGCGAAACTTTGCTACCGTTTCCGGAGTTGCGGATACACGTCCTTCGCCGTACATGATTTCCTTTGGAATGCCAATAATCATCTTAAAAACCCCCGTATGAAAATGAATCTGTACTTCGGTTTTTTAAGCTAAATCCTGTTTTCCTGCATTATTTTCACACATTCCAAAACTGAATCAGCCATGTATTCCAGTTGTTCATCCGTCAAACCATAAAGCGGCAAATGGGTAAATCTCCTGTTGAACACTTCCTCACAAACCGGACATGTTTTGGCTATTTCATCAGGATCATATCCCATTTCTTCAACAATCCTGAATTTATATAACGGCCCAAAATGAGGTATGTTTGTAACGCCTTTTTCCGCCAACAGTTTCTTGAACGTTTGTATATCCCCGCCCGCTTTTTCGGGGTCAATTTGCAGTAAGTACAAGTGGAAGGTCGGTTCATAATCTTCGTTCCCAAGATCTTGAGGTATAATAGCATCATTCTCTGCAAACCTGCTGTTAAGATATTCAGCCGCACGTTTTCTTTCAGCTATGATTTTGTCATTTCTCTCAATTTGCAGTTTTAAACCAAGAGCCTGTATTTCAGTTGATGAACAATTTCCGGGAACAAAAGGATGATATTTACCGCGAATCGGGCTCACATTATACAGCCAGTTTTTAATAGGTTCTGAAAAGTCAAGGCCTAAAAATCTTGCACGTTTCATTTCATCCGCAAATCCATCAATTGAAGTGCAAAGTATGCCTCCCTCTCCGAACGAAGTTATATTTTTAACTTCGTGGAAACTAAATCCGCCAAAATGTCCTATGGTTCCTACCATTCTGCCTTTGTATCTTGCTCCGAATGCATGAGCGGCATCTTCCAATACCAAAATGTCATGTTTTTCAGCCAGTTCCATAATTGGGTCCATATCCACAGGATAACCGCCGATATGAACTGGTACAATCATTTTTGTTTTAGATGTTATTTTCCTTTCCACGTCTTTCGGATCCATATTTATCGTTTTGGGGTCAACATCAGCAAATACAAGTTTTGCACCTACTGATAAAGGATATGCCATTGTAGCTACAAACGTGATAGCAGGTACTATAACCTCGTCGCCCTCTTTTAAATTAGCATATTTATACGCTATTTCAAAAGCTGCGGTTGCATTGGTAACAAACAAGCTGCCCTTGGTTTTCAAATACTCATCAACAGCTGCTTCTGCTTCAGAAACTTTATCACCTAACGACAATTTGCCAGGAGGTGATGACACTTTATCAAGTTTTTCCAATTGAGCTCTTACAGCTCGAAGCGCTTCTTCGTACTCAGGGCCTTCTCCCTGCATAAGAAACTTTATAATTTCCAATATGTCGGAAACATTATAGTTTTCACCTACGGCAGCCCATGGCACTCTTGCGTCACCTGTATTGTACCTAAAATCACTTGGCTTTTTTCTCATTTTTTACCCCCCCTATAATTAATTAATTCATTTAATAAATTAATTGTACCAAAATAGTTTGCAGGTGTCAATAGAAACACAAGTAATCAAAATATAATTATGGGGGATTTTCTTCTGTTATTTCTTATTCAGGCTCCCAAAACAGTTTTTTCATAGTTTTTTGGCAGCAATAAGTCTTTTTCAGAGAACAGCAAAAAACCCCTCAACCACCATGGTTGAAGGGTTTCTTTATGGTGAGCCATCGGCGATTCGAACGCCGGACACCTTGATTAAAAGTCAAGTGCTCTGCCTACTGAGCTAATGGCCCAAATATACACGGCGGTTTTCCGCCGCACAGCTATATATGTTACTACAGCATTATCTGTTTTGTCAACTGTTTTTTTCCGCATGCATTTTCCAATTGTAACTATAAACACATTTATATCTTTATTAAACACATTTATATCTTTATTGTCTGTTCCCGTTCCTTGCCAACGCCAATATATTTAATCCTGACTCCTGTCAGTTCCTCCACCCTGTTCAGGTATTTCTTGGCGTTTTCAGGGAGATCCTCATACTTCCTTACATTAGATATGTCGACATTCCACCCGTCGAACTCCTCGTAGACAGGTTCGCACTGGGCCAATTCCTTAAGGCTTGCCGGATAATGTATAATTTCCTCACCGTTTTTCCTGTATGCCCTGCAAAGCTTTATCTTTTCAAGTTTTCCTATAGTATCAACATGGTTGATTGCAAGGGCTGTCAGTCCGTTTATCCTGGCGGCATATCGAATCATAACAGCATCAAGCCAACCACAGCGTCTTGGACGTCCGGTTGTAGTTCCGTATTCATGTCCCAGCTCTCTAATTCTGTCTCCTATTTCATTGTTTTGCTCAGTTGGAAAGGGGCCTGCACCCACTCGTGAAGTATAGGCTTTTAATACCCCGTATACTTCATCAATATATACCGGTCCTATGCCTGCTCCTGTACATACCCCTCCTGCTATAGGATTGGAAGACGTAACATAAGGGTATGTGCCGAAATCCACGTCAAGGAACGTTGCCTGTGCGCCTTCAAATAAAATATTCTTTCCGGCATCTATGGCATCGTGGAGATACACGCTGGTATCAATTACATGCTTTTTTACCAGTTTCGCGTATTCCGAATATTCCGAAATTATTTCATCAGCATCAAATGCTTTTCCGCCATAAACTTTTTCTATAATCAGGTTTTTGACTGCCAGGTTCTCTTTAACCTTCTTGGCAAATACTTCCTCATCGATAAAGTCACACATTCTAATACCGCATCTGTCGATTTTGTCCGAATACGCAGGGCCTATTCCCCTCTTGGTAGTGCCAATATTATTGATTCCTCTGAAATTTTCCTGCAGTTCATCCAAAGCCTTATGGTAGGGCATAATCAAATGTGCCCTGTCGCTTATTAAAAGGTTGTCAGTGCTTACGCCTTTTGCATTAAGGTCTTTAATTTCTTTGATGAGCACTGCGGGATCAATAACCACGCCGTTTCCTATAATACAGGTTTTTCCTTTATGAAGTATTCCTGATGGTATCAAGTGAAGAGCATATTTTACTCCGTCAACGACTATGGTATGACCTGCATTGTTCCCTCCTGAATATCGCACGACAATATCAGAATCGCCTGCAAGCAAATCGATGTATTTGCCTTTTCCTTCGTCACCCCATTGGGTGCCTACTACAACTCTGGTTGCCATTTAATAATTCCCTCCGTTCCGCACGTTTCGTAACAGCGGATAGACTTATGCCATCCCTTTATCTACGAAATTTTATACTTTGACTTAACAATATTATAAATTTACTGATGCAGGCAACATTTAAATTATAACTTCAATTCTGATATTGTACAAGAAAAAAAACTTGTTTTATCCTTTTTTACGTTATATTAATTCCTTATAACAAGCATAAAGTTTTTTTATGGCTTCCGCATCAACGTGTCAAGGGGATGGTTCTTTTGACAACTTTTGGCAAAGTTGTCAAAAGAACCATCCCCTTGACATCCCCTTGGCAACAAATTATTATTTATTTTCTTTCTTCTCCAGGTAATCATTTAACTCCTTTACAAGCTTTTCAGCATCTATACCATGTACGGCACAAGCTTCGGCAATACTTTCTCCCTGGGAAGACGGGCATCCAAGGCAGTGCATTCCGCTATTCAGAAAAATGGGTATTGTCCCCCTATCCATTTTCAAAACATCCGCTATTATTGTATCAACAGTTACCTTCGGCATAGTTTTACCTCCTTTAATTTTCTTTTTTTATTATACACCAGTGCACATTCAAAATACATTATTAATTTTATTATTTCTGCTATTCAGCTACCATGTACCTTTTTCTGCCAATTTCATATAAGTTGTTTCCATAACAATCTATTACAACAGTAGCCGGGAAATCCCGAACCACTAGCTTCCTTATTGCCTCAGTTCCTAAGTCCGGAAACGCAATAACTTCTTCGCTCTCAATTGTGCTTGCTATAAGGGCGCCGGCTCCGCCAATTGCACCAAAATAAACGGCTCCGTATTTGATCATCGAATCTATAACCTCTTTACTCCTGAGTCCTTTACCGATCATCCCTGTAAGACCCATTGAAATAAGTGTTGGAGCATATGCATCCATCCTGCCGCTGGTGGTAGGACCTGCAGAGCCTATAACCTGGCCTGGTCTTGCAGGACAAGGTCCTACATAATAAATTATTTGGTCTTTCACATCAAAAGGTAGGCTCTTTCCTTCTTCAATCAAACTTATCATGCGCTTGTGAGCAGCGTCTCTGGCAGTATATATCGTCCCGCTGATGCTTACGTTATCACCGGCTTTTAGCTGTTTTACTTTTTCCTTTGTTAACGGTGTCTGAATTTTTATAATATTTTGCATATTTCTTACCTCTACATTATACTTTTATGATTCGGTTTTTAATTTCAGCCTGAAAATAAAATCCTGAAAAAAACGTCACAATACCGCTTCCGCATGCCTTGCTGCATGGCAGTTGATATTAACGGCAACAGGCAACCCGGCAATATGAGTCGGAAACATTTCTACATTTACGGCAAGGGCGGTTACCCTTCCCCCCAGTCCGGCAGGTCCTATCCCAAGCTTGTTTATTTTCTCCAGCAGCTCCTCTTCCAGGTTTTTAATACTGCTGTCGCTGTTTCTTATGTCAATAGGTCTCAGCAATGCCCTTTTTGCCAATAAAGCAGCTTTTTCCATAGTCCCTCCAATGCCTACCCCGACAACAACCGGTGGACAAGGGTTAGGTCCTGCTTTTCTGACAGTATCAATAACAAACTCTTTTACTCCGTCAATGCCATCAGAAGGTTTTAACATTTTCAAGGCGCTCATGTTTTCACTGCCGAATCCCTTTGGAGCTACCGTAATCTTCAATGAATCGCCTTCAACAATATTATAATGGATAACTGCCGGTGTGTTGTCTCCGGTATTAACCCTGTCAATAGGATTCTTAACTACCGACTTGCGCAGATACCCGTTTTGGTATCCTCTCCTGACACCTTCATTTATGGCATCAGTCAAGCTTCCGCCCGTAATGCGCACATCCTGGCCGATATCAACAAAAACAACAGCCATTCCTGTGTCCTGGCACATAGCCATTTTTTGGCTTCTTGCCATTTCTGCATTTTTTAAAAGCTGTTGCAATACCAACTTTCCCGTGTCCGACTCTTCCAGCAAAAGGCCTTTCTCAAGTGAATTGGCAATATCGTCGTTCAGGTAATAATTGGCATCAATACATAATTTCTCAACCGTCTCAATTATTTTTACCACATCTATTGTTTTCATCACAGTCCCCCAATATTTATTATCGGGTAGCCGTCTAAAGCTGCAGACTCACTTGCGCATGCACCCTAAAAAAGGCGCAGCAATAAGCATAAAGCAATCATAGCAGCAGGTCTCCCTGTCATTACATAAGATTTTAATATAATAAAAAATAAAAAGCAATAGAGTGGCCTCCTGATCAATTGTTTAAATATTTTTAACAATTGGCCACAAGTAGTTTTGGTATAATTCTGATATAATTTTAATTAAAGATGAACAAACAAATGATATCCGGGTAAAACACCCAACAGGGAGGTTATTATTAACTTGAAAACATATAAAAGAATATTAGTCTGTGTAACTCAGCAAAAGACCTGCGAAAGGCTGATAAGAAAGGCTGCTGAACTTCGTGGCGATGGGCAAAGTGAATTATTTGTCATACATGTGGCAAAAAGCAACTGGAAATTTCTTGATAACATAAAAGAAGGAGAAGCGCTGGAATATCTTTTTGAAATATCCAAATCTGTCGGAGCAAACCTGTCCGTGTTGAAATCCGACGACATTGTTAAAACGATATTGGAATTTGTTAAGAACAATGAAATAGACTGCATAATAATGGGTGAGTCTCCCAGCGACCGCAAAGAAAACAATTTTTATAAGGAGTTGAAAGCTTCATTGGATAATGTAGATATTCTTGTAATACCTTCTATATAATATTGATTTTACGCTTATTTCCAGGTTGTCTGTCTGAAAATTGGTGCTTTATAACATATTATGTTATATAATGTCAGATTATATTGAAAAAAAATATAGTTCTAAATGACTAATTTATTGCTAAAAGCTTGACTTCATGCTACTTTCATTATAAAATAATGTCGAATTCCAAATATAGGAGGTAGTGTAAAAATGAATAAAACTGAATTAGTAAATTCCATTGCTGCTAAATCAGGTTTAAACAAAAAAAATAGTGAAGCTGCTCTCAACGCTTTCATTGAATCAGTAGAGGAATCTCTCCAGAAAGGCGAAAAGGTTGTTCTCGTTGGTTTTGGAACATTTGAAGTAAGAAAGAGAGCCGCCAGGAAAGGAAGAAATCCTCAGACTAAAGAAGAAATAACCATACCCGCATCAAATGCTCCCGTATTTAAAGCAGGTAAAGGGTTAAAAGACAAGGTGAACAGCAAATAATACGTTTTTATCATTTTACATAGAGCCCTATTATCATAGGGCTCTATCCTATTTTGTAGGACAAGGTACCTGTTCCCTTGTCCAGGGATTTTGATTACAACATTTTTTTCTTCTGCTTTATAAACATTCTCACTTTGTCCGAAAGAGCAGCTATAAACTCAGAATTAGTCGGTCTTCCCCTAAAACATTTGTTTTGATAACCCGGCAACTGCCTGACTAAATTCATATTCCCCTTTGTCCATGCAACTTCAATAGCCTTTCTTATAGCTCGTTCAACCTTCTGCGGAGAAGTATTGAACTTTTCCGCCACTACCGGATAAAGATACTTTGTTACGGAGAAGAATTCTTTTTCATTTCCTTTTAATGTTTGAAGGACTGCTTCCCTGATATACTGGTAACCTGATAGATTCGGAGGAATACCAATTTCATGCATAAGGTTTGTTATGTAAATCTCAATTTCATTTGCCGGGTCAGTTTTGCTGCCTTCAATTTGAGTCGCAGGAGAAGCCGTATTTCTGTTTGAAAATGACGATGCATGCTTGTCTTTATACGCCTGGCGTATTCTGGATACAAGTATGTCAACATTAAAAGGCTTTACAATATAATAATCCGCACCAAGAAGGATTGCTTTATGAATAAATACGTCCTGACCAATTGCTGTAAGCACAATGAACATAGGTTTTTTTTCAAGCTGTATTGTATTCATTTTTTCCAAAACGCCTATTCCATCCAACCCCGGCATTATTATGTCCAGAATTACCATGTCAGGTTTTAACTGTTTTATCATTTCCACCGCTTGTAATCCGTCCCTGGCGACTCCCAGCACTTTGATGTCTTCGTATTGGTTTAAATAATTATACAGCAAATCGCCAAATTGAATATTATCATCAACAACCAACACATTAATTCTTTCACTCATTATGACCTGTAACTCCCGTCCTAGCAATTACTACAAGAAAATACAATAAAAATAAATTAAACACAACGAATTATATATTCGATAAAAAAATTCAAAACCCTCTTAAACACACTAAGATTTATACATTTTTCAATGTATTTTATGAGACATTTTGAAATTTGTCCCATTCAGAATTTCATTTATAATAGCATTAATTTCTTTGCCTGAACAGTTGACAGTCATATCAGCATACTTCTCATAAAGTGGCGCTCTTTCGAAATATATGTCATCGAAATCCTGTTTTAAATTTCTTGCAAACCTTCTGGACCGGTCCACTCTCTGCTTTACTTCCTCAAGCTCCAATTTGAGATAAACAATGATACCATTTGCTTTGAGATGCTCCATTGCCCTGCCGTTATAAACTATACTCCCGCCTGTGGCAATTACGTGATTTTCAACATCCAGTCCCAACACTACCTCTTCCTGGATTTCCAGAAATTTTTCAAGACCGTATTCATTAACTATGTCTGCTAGGTTTTTATTCTCCCTGTCTTTAATAATTGTATCCGTATCTATATATTCCATTTTCAAATTACCGGCAAGCAACGGGCCTATTGTGCTTTTGCCCGCTCCCGGCATGCCGATCAGTACAATATTGCTCTTTTTCATACCGTGCCCGTTATAGTTCCTCCCATCTTGGATCTATATTCCTGACCACCGACCTGTATCCGTTGGCTATATAAATCGCGTCAAGTACCGCTATCCTGACCATTGCCTCACATACAGGATATATTCTCGGGCAGAGTGATGGGTCGCTCCTTGAAGTAAAACGATGTGTTACGTTTTGGAGGGTGCTGACATTAACTGTTTCCTGTTCCAGCATTATAGTCGGAGTAGGCTTAACCGCCACCCGGACTCTTATCTCCTCGCCTGTTGAAATGCCTCCCAGGACGCCTCCTGCCCGGTTTGTCCTGAACCTTATTCTCCCTGTTTCTTTATCAAAGTATGGCGTATCATTTGATTCGGAGCCCTTCTTTCTTGCAAGTTCAAAACCTTCACCAAACTCGATTCCTTTTACTCCTCCTATGGACATCAAGCCATGGGCAATTGTCGCGCTCAGCTTGTCAAAAACAGGTTCTCCCAGTCCTGCAGGAACCCCCTTTGCAATTACTTCAATAATACCCCCGCAGGAATCACCGCTCGCTTTCACCTTTAGCAAATCTTCAATCATCTCTTCAGCTTTTTCAAGGTCAGGGCAGTTTATCTCGTTTTTACGGTAATTTGCTTTCGCCATTTCATAAGTAATATGTCCTGCTTTTATCCCGTGGGACTCAACAACATATCCGATCACATCAATACCCATGGTATCAAGCACGGCTTTAGCCACTGCCCCGCCTGCTACCCTGGCTGCAGTTTCCCTGCCTGATGCTCGGCCTGCTCCAGCCCAGTCAGCAAACTGCCCGTATTTCTTGTAATAGGTATAAGCAGCCTGCCCGGGTCTTATAAAATCCTTATTGGACCTGTGCTGCTCAATATGGACTTCCTCAATGTCGGTATTGGGTATATATAGTCCCACAGGAGCCCCTGTAGTGAGGTCATCTTCCATAACCCCTGAAAAAATAAATACCATGTCAGCTTCGCTTCTTGGCGTGGTCAGTTTGGATAAGCCCGGTTTTCTTTTGTCCAGTTCTTCCTGTATCATTTGAGCGGTAATCTTTATTCCCGGGGGCACACCGTCAACTATGGCAATCAGGCCTCCGTGCAGCCCTTCAGGCATGCCCTGTTTTTTTCTGAATCCTCCGGAATATGACTCTCCGCAGGTAGTAATTCTGAAAACCCTTCCAAATGTGTTACCTGTCATTGTCCATCAACTCCATTTTTCCGCCGCACGATTTCATCAGACCGACAAATTCGGGAAATGTCACGTTTATGGCTTCGGCTGTGTCTATTATTGTATCTCCTTCGCTGTTTAAGCCCGCAATTGCCAACGCCATAACAACACGGTGGTCGCCATGTCCATTTACCCTGCACCCCTTTAGCTTGCTTTGCCTGATAACAAGCCCATCCTCAAGCTCTTTTATATCTGCTCCCATTTTACTTAGTTCATTGCACATTACATGTATTCTGTCAGTCTCTTTAAGCCTTGCCTGCGGCACATTGACAAGCCTCGTTTCTCCTTCTGCAAAACAGCCCGCCACAGCCATTGCCGGCAGGGCGTCAGGTATTGGGTTCATGTCAATCTCTCTTCCTGTCAAAGAATTGCCTTTAATTCTTATCTCATTCTTTCTTATATCAATCTTTGCGCCCATGTCCTCGAGAATAGCCAAAACCGTTTTATCACCCTGGGGGTCCGTCATATCAAGATTCTCCAGAACAAACTCCTCACCGGAAATTGCAGCCTGTACTGCAAAGAAAGTAGCCGATGAAAAATCACCGGGTATTGAAACACTAAATGGTTTGTACTGCTGCCTTCCTTTGATGGAAAAGAATTTAAAATCATTGTTGCTGTAGACAATACCCTGTCTGTCAAGCCACCACAAAGTCATTTCGACATACGGAACTTCGTTTAACCTTGTCAGCCTGACCTCAGTATCACCTTCTGATAACGGAGCGCTGATAAGAATTGAAGACATGTATTGGGATGTGACTGAATCAAGCTCCGTTTCACCGCCTTTCAGCCTCCCTTTTACCACTACGGGAGCCAGGCCGTTGTTCCTGGTTGAAAACACACTGGCACCAAGATTGTTTAAAGCTTTTATCAAAGGTTCCAGCGGCCTTTTGCGTATCTGGACGTCTCCTGTAAAAACTGTAACGCCATCTCCCAGGGCCGCAGTCCCAAGTCCGAATCTTAATGTCGTTCCGGAATTGCCTACATTTATAACGTCCTCGGGCGTCCTGGGAATCCCTCCGAAACCATCCACAATAAATTTATTATCCTGAACTTCAATTTCTGCACCCAAAGCTCTGCAGGTATCAACAGCGGACATCGCATCTTCAGAAATTAATGGATTGGCTATTTCAGATCTGCCTTTCGCAAGGCTTGCAATAAACAACGCCCGAATGGTATGGGACTTTGACCCGGGAATAAACACCCTGCCGCAAGGTCTTGATTTTTTGACATTTAACACCATAAAGCTTCACCTCACCTTCCTACCGTACTACCCCTATACATATGTTTATTTAATGATAAAGTAACACCCGCGTTTAGTCAATATTTTTTCTGGGTGGCGGCGGTCCGAAAAACTGATAGTAATAGCACATGATCCTGCCGTTATAAAGCTTCCTTCTTTTATCTGCCTTCCGGCCAAAGAGTTTTTCAAATTCGGGATGCGAGGTGAGTACATAATATGACCATGTATCGAACTTGCTGAATATTGTTCCCATCTGCCTGTACAGTTTTTCAACTTCCTTCATCTCGCCTATACGCTCTCCATAGGGCGGGTTGCAGATAATAAAACCATATTTGTATCTTGAACTTATATCCGTTACAGGCATCCGTTGAAGGTGTATATAGGATTCAACTCCCGCCTGCTTTGCATGGTAGCGGGCAAGGCTCATGGCCTCTTCGCTGATATCCGACCCATGAATGCGCAACTCCTGGTCCTTCCTTATCAAATCCATAGCTTCCTCCCTGGCTTTTACCCACAGCCTGCCTGGTATGACCTGCCATTTTTCCGCATCAAACTCACGCTTAAGACCCGGAGCTATATTAAGTCCAATAAGGGCAGCTTCGATAGGGATTGTACCTGTTCCGCAAAATGGATCAATCAGTACCCTGTCATATTTCCACCTGCTTATAAGAAGCATTGCACACGCTAATGTCTCCTTTAAAGGAGCATTCCCCACAAGCTTTCTGTATCCCCTTTTATGAAGTCCTGCCCCGCTTGTATCCAATGTAAGGGTAGCCATGTCTTTAAGTAGGGAAACTTCAATCCTGTAACGTGGTCCGGTTTCCTCAAACCATTCCTTCCTGTACTTTTGCTTGAGTTTCTCAACCACTGCTTTTTTCACAATAGCCTGGCAATCCGGAACGCTGAAAAGTTTTGAATCAATTGACTTGCCTTCTACAGGGAATTCCGCATTTTCAGGAATCCATTCATCCCAGGGAAGAGCCTTTGTCTGCTCAAATAATTCTTCAAAAGAAAGGGCCTTGAACTCGCCCATCTTGACAAGAACCCTGTCAGCCGATCTGAGCCACAGATTGGTCCTGCAAATAGCCTCCTCATCTCCCGCAAAAGTAACTCTTCCGTTCTCTACAAACTGGTCATCATATCCCAACCATTTAAGCTCTCTGCTGACCACTGATTCAATTCCAAACGCAGAAGTGGCAATAAGTTGAATTTTGGACATTAAAACCTCCTTAAACATTATTTTTCCACATGATAATTGCATCCTCCCCATTATCGGCGTAATAGGATTTCCGCAATCCACATTCTTCAAAGCCATACTTTTTATATAACCGCTGAGCAGTCAGGTTGCTTTTTCTGACTTCAAGGGTCATCCTTGTGATTCCTTCCTTTTTTGCTATATCAATCAAACCTTCTAATAAAAGGCTTCCTATCCCATTTTGCCTAAACTCGGGATGAACTGCAATATTGGTGATATGGCCTTCGCCGCAGACTTTCCACATCCCGGCATAGCCTACAACCTTGCCATCAACCCGTGCTGAAAGGTAAACTGCAAATTTATTTCCCGTGATTTCCTGCTTGATTGATTCCCTTGACCATGGTATTTTAAAGCTCAGGTTCTCTACTACAATGATGTCATCAATATGTTCCTCTGTGGACCTGACAATTTCAATTTTATACATAACTGTCCCTACCTTAATCCAGAAGACCGGCAGAGTGTCTTTTTTCATATTCTCTTTCCGCCTGGGATTTTCTCAAATAAAAAGGTACCATATCAAAACTGCTTTCCGTCATACCGTTTGAAGCTTTTACAAGCGCCAACTGGGCCACGGATGACGCCTTTTGCAGCATGAGATTGCCCGGCGCAAACTCGCAGTTCTCATTCAATTCATTTTTCAGAAAATCCCTATGTATTTCTGCGGCGTCTCCCAAAAAAACAACCTTTTGGTTTTTCCCTTTAACTATCCGGACAAGTTCAGTAATAGGCACACCCATATATTCAGTGATGTTTACCGGTACACCCTTTTCCCATTTGTAAACGGCGGTAAAAACCTGGTTGTTACGCGCATCCATTATCGGACAAACAAGCGAATCGGCAACAGGCATATTAAACGCCAGCGCATCAAGTGTCGGAACGCCCACAACAGGCTTATTAACAGCATAAGCAAGCGCCTTGACAGTAGTAATGCCTATCCGGAGGCCTGTAAAAGAGCCGGGGCCGCTTGAAGCCGCAAATACATCTATATCCTTTGGAGTAAGTTCCAAATTGTTCATAAGCTCTTTTATCATCGGCATAAGCTTCTGTGAATGAGTTTTTTTATGGTTCAGTATATACTCACCCAGAAGCCTTTCATTATCGATAACAGCGACAGCCGCCACCAATGAAGAAGTGTCAACTGCAAGTACCTTCATATGCACAACCTCCAAAATCCAGGGCTTTTATTTCTTCCAGGCGCTTTTCATTTTTGCCACCTTTAAATTCTATTGTAATTATCCTCTCGTTCTCTCCATTTTCCGTATCTTTTTCAATTGTAACCTGTATATATTCAGAAGGCAAAACTTCTTTTATTAAATCAGCCCACTCTATTACTACGATCCCGTCTCCGTCAATATATTCATCAAAGCCTAACTCATACAACTCTTCCGGATCTGCTATCCTGTAAACGTCAAAATGATAAAGGGGTATTTTGCCCTCATATTCATTTATGATAGTAAATGTAGGACTTGTAATATAGCCTGTTATGCCAAGGGCGTCGGCTATTCCTCCTGTAAATGCTGTCTTTCCTGCCCCAAGATCACCAATAAGGCAGATTATGTCTCCTTGCTTTAGCATCTGACCCAGACGTTTGCCTACATTAACAGTCTGCTCTGCCGAACAGGTTTTAATTCGTATCATGCTTTCATCCACCTTCAGGCATATAAAAGGTATAAATAAAAGTGCTCGTGTCTATGCGTCTTACCTATATATCTTCTCTTTTATAAACTATATTCCCGTTTATTATAGTAACCAAAACTCTTGATTTCAAATCAAAGGGATGGCCGTTGAAAATTACAATATCCGCATCCTTTCCTGGTTCCAGGCTACCAACAGTATCGCTTATCCCGGTAATTTCCGCCGCATTTATTGTTATTGCCTTTAATGCTTCGTATTCATCCATGCCTTCTCTTACCGCCATTGCGGCACAAAGGCTCAAATACTGTATAGGTATGCATGGATGGTCCGTCATTATTGCCACCTTTACACCCGCCCTCGAAAGAATTCCGGGTGTCTTTAGGCTCTGGTTCCGCAGCTCAATTTTAGACCTGTCTGTCAGGGATGGACCGATAATAGCCGGAATTCCCTCAGAAACCAGGACGTCCTTTATTAAATGTCCCTCGGTACAGTGATCTATAGTAACCCTTACGCCAAATTCCTTTGCAATCCTTATTGCTGTAAGAATGTCATCAGCCCTGTGGGCATGAGCTTTTAAAGGTATTTCCCCGTTTAAAACCTTCAATAAAGCTTCCATCTTTATATCATACTCAGGCTTGTCATTGTTTTTCATATCGTTATAGTAGTCTTCAAGCTGCTGTTTGTACTCCTTGGCTTTCATCAGGTTCTCCCTCAGAATGGCCGCTGTAGCCATGCGGGTCATTGGCGACTGTTTTCTTTCGGAGTACACCGTTTTTGGGTTTTCTCCAAAAGCTACCTTCATAGCCACCGGTTCCTTTACTATCATCTCCTCTATCCGGTTTCCGAAGGTTTTAATTGCAGCAAACTGTCCCCCAATTACATTTGCGCTTCCAGGGCCTGTTACGACGGTGGTTACCCCGTTTTCCCTGGCTTCGACAAAGGACCTGTCTGAAAAATAGATGCCGTCAATTGCCCGCAGATGAGGAGTAACCGGGTCGGTCATTTCATTTCCGTCCTCACCCTCAAAGCCAACCGAGTCTTCCCATAAACCGACATGGCAGTGGGCATCGATAAACCCGGGCAGGACATATCCTCCCTCGGCGTCTATCTCATTGACGTATTCCAAGCCTGATATTATGTCATCAATTTCGTTTAAATCGCTGCCCGTTTTTAGTATTTTCCCCTTATCGGCAAGAACATATCCGTTTTCATGGCTGGTTCCCGCCATTGTTAAAATTTTTCCATTTTTAACCAATAACATTTTGACCTCCAGGTTTTTTATACATATATAACAACAAGGAACGGCCTTTTATTGGACCGTCCCTCATAACCGTTTTTGCATATAAACTTTGAACATAGGAATAGGAAAACACTATCTCTTTGAGAACTGCGGCGCTCTTCTTGCCTTTTTGAGACCGTATTTCTTTCTCTCTTTCATTCTTGGGTCTCTCGTGAGGTATCCTGCTTTCTTTAAGACGCCTCTTAATTCTTCATCAGCTTTAACCAGCGCCCTTGCAATACCGTGCCTTATTGCTCCTGCCTGTCCCGTGAAGCCGCCGCCGGAAACCTTGCACAATACATCAAATTTACCGAGCGTATCAGTAAGTACTAACGGTTGTCTGACTATAACCTTCAATGTTTCCAATCCAAAATAATCGTCCAGCGTTCTATCATTGATAATAATCTTTCCATCACCTGGAACAAGTCTGACTCTCGCAACTGATTTTTTTCTTCTACCTGTGCCGTAGTATTGTACTTTCTCCATCTTCACCTTCAGCTCCCTTCATTATTATATCTCCAGCTTTTCAGGTTTCTGGGCCTGATGATTATGCTCGCTGCCTCTGTAAACCTTCAGTTTCCTAAACATTGCTCTACCCAGGCTGTTTTTGGGGAGCATTCCTTTTATTGCAAGTTCCACTGCTTTCTCCGGTTTTTCCGCAAGAAACTTTCTGTATTTTATTTCCTTCAGTCCACCCGGATGACCGGTATGATACCTGTGCATCTTCTGATCAAGTTTATTGCCTGTCAGAACAACCTTGTCAGCATTCAGCACAATTACAAAATCACCTGTATCTACATGAGGCGTGTAATTTGGTTTATGCTTTCCACGTAAAATTTTTGCCACTTCTGATGCAAGCCTTCCGAGAACCTTTCCTTCGGCATCTACAACATACCATTTTCTCTTCACTTCTTTGGCTTTTGCCATATAAGTTTTCATCGAATAAATAACCTCCTTGAACTACTGCTTTCCGCATTTATAATAACAATTACCATAACTTTTCAGCAAATTTCTGATTAAACAGCTTTTTGGCACTGTAATATTGTAATACAGGAGGACGCCGCGTGTCAAGTATAATTTGCTATAATTTTAATTTATCGCCTGGTAGCTCATTTTTTTAGCAATATATTTTTAATATCTCCAGTATAATCGTCCGCCATTTCATTTTTTAGGCGGATGCTTCTAATTGATATTTGTTTTACTTATATATTTATTTGTCAATCTATTTGTCAATAAAGCAATTCTGAATACCTTGTCTTATAGATGCCCTGAATGCAGCAGGCGAAAAATTTGTGACTTTCTTAAATACCTTGCTGAAATAAAAAGCATCGCTATAACCGACTAAGCCTGATATTTCATTTACTGTCAGGTTTGTGTCAGCCAATAATTCCTTGGCTTTATTGATTCTTATTTTTTCAATATACCTGGCAGGAGAAAGGTGCGTAACTTTCTTAAAATTTCGAATAAATTGATAAACGCTCAAATTGCACATCTTCGCGTAGTAATCAATTTCGCGCTGCTGTTGGTAATTCTCGTTCATGACCTTTATAACATTTTCGATTTTGTTGTTTTTAAATATTCCCTCTCCTTTTTCAAGAAAAACAGCCTTGCGGGAAAATAAAGACAAGAGTTGAATTAAATATCCGACACATAATTGATGAAAACAAGGCTTCCTTATTTGTATTTCATGTATTATTGATTCAAAAATATTTATACATTCGGAATCAACACCTGTTTTATAAATATTCCTATCTGAAAGCGATAAACTGTCCAGCAAGTTTCCGGCCTCATATCCGGTAAAGTGAATCCAGTAAGCCTCGGCTTTTTCCTCTCCTAAGTAGTAATACTCCTGCTTTTCACCAGGCTTAAAGATAACAATATTGCCTGCATCTACCTCAATAACATGTTGTCCCAGCTTATAATGCCCAATGCCGTTTATCAGATATATTAAATAAAAGTCTTTCCTGCACCTGGTCAAAGATGTATCAAATCCATCCAGGTTAAAATATCCACAGCTATTTATAAACAAAGGCCTGGATAAATCTTCATGTCCCAAATAAGTATCCATATCGCAAATAATACCGCTATATGCCTGCATATCAGGTTCATCCTTTCTTATAGTGTTAACGCACAGCAAAATATTACATACATTTGACTATATTTTTCATGTTCAACGCTATAATAATAACACTAAAATAAAGATAATAAAAGCAAAAATTTTATTGCTGCGTTTTTAGGTCATGATAAAGATATAAATTGCTTGCAACAAAATATTACAGTCACAAAAATCTATAAAATACATAAAAGGAACGGTGAAAACATGGTCAAAGAAAGCAAAATCATAAATGTAGCGGTAATAGGTGTCAGCCAGAGAGGCCTTGGTCTTATAGATTGCCTTAACAACATGGATGATGTAAGAGTAACTGTCGTATGTGATTTATATGAAGACAGAATGGAAAATGCTTCGAATGCCATTCTTGAAAAATGCGGCTACAAGCCTTCATGTTGCAAAGATTACAGGGAAGTTGTGCAAAGAAAAGATGTTGACTGCGTTATTATATCAACTGCATGGTCAGCCCACATAAACATTGCAATAGCTTCAATGAAGGCCGGAAAGCCGGTTGGTATGGAAGTAGGCGGCGCATACTCCATTCAGGAATGCTGGGATCTGGTAAAGGTGAAAGAAGAGACCGGCGTTGAATTCATGATGCTTGAAAACTGCTGCTATGGCAGAGAAGAATTGACTGTTCTGAATATGGTCAAGCAAGGTTTGTTCGGTGAAATAATACACTGTCAGGGCGGATATCAGCATGATTTACGCAGCGAAATTGCCATGGGGCTTGAAAACCGGCACTACCGCTTCAGAAACTACCAGCATCGTAACGGTGAAGTCTATCCCACCCATGAATTAGGGCCAATTGCAAAATATCTTGATATAAACAGAGGGAACAGATTTCTTACGCTAACTTCAATGGCTTCAAAAGCAAGAGGTCTGCGTGAATGGATAATAAGAAACAAAGGCCCAGAACATGAGCATGCAAAAATTGAATTTACACAGGGAGATATAGTTACTACCATGATAAAATGCGCTCATGGTGAAACAATACTTCTTATCCATGACACAACCCTGCCGAGAGTTTACTCAAGAGGTGGAAGGGTTCAGGGGACAAAGGGCATATGGATGGAAGATAAAAGCGCAGTATACATAGAGGGGATCTCTCCTTATGAAACCTGGGAACCCTTTGAGAATTACCTGGAAAAGTATGAGCATCCACTGTGGGTTGAATTCCGGAAAACAGGAGTACAGGGTGGACACGGAGGTATGGATTTCCTTGTGCTCCGTGCGTTTGTGGAAAGCGTTAAAAATAATACACCTCCACCGATTGATGTATATGACGCCGCAACATGGATGACAGTAACATGCCTTTCCGAGGAATCAATAGCTATGGGAAGCATCCCTGTTGCATTCCCTGATTTCACAAATGGAAAATGGATCAACAGGGAAGAAGAAAAGCCTTCAAAATATGCGTTAAGCAAGGTATTTTACGAATGCTTTTAGCCATTAGGGACATAATCTTTAGGAAATATTCCTTCGTAATCTTTTGGGGACATTCCTTTTTTACAAGGAGTGTCTCCATAATCTAATTGTCCGCATATTTTATATCCCTTAAAAAATACTTAAACTCAAATATTCCCCAGGAGCAATACATAAATTTATTTCTCATTGCCCTGCTTGCTTCGATCTCGGCAATGGAGAGCCTTCTGGATATATCCTCCAATGCCAATGGCGCAAGATGTTCAGGGCCATTTTTAAAAAAGTCCTGCTGCAAGTCTACAATTGTTTTGCAAACTTTCAGCAACCCCCTTTTTCTTTCCTCAATGCATTTTGCCAGCCAGCTTGCCTGTTCTATCTTATCTATAATATATTCTTCCGGCAAATTACAAATAGTTGTTTCGATCTCTTTCAGGAAGTGTATATTAATGGAAATTTGGGGTTGCAAAGACTCGTCATGCAAAACTTTGTACTCATCAGAAACACATGCTACGATAACGTCTGGGATTATACAACAAGGTACCTGTTCAGGAATAAAAACTCTGCCTCCAACGCAGTACGGCTCAAAAGACTGGATCAGCGCCAATATATTCTCTGCTTTCCTTCGGCTGACGTTTAAGGAACTTGAAATCTCAGAAATGTTTTCATTTAAGTATCCGTCATCATCTATTAATTCAATTATGTGTCTTGCGACCTTATAATCCAGCCGGCTCATATCCAGCATATCCAGTTGGAATAGCAGGTAGTCTTTCAGATTGTTTCTTTCAATAAAAATATATTGTGAAAAGCCAGTATCTACGCTTTGACCATAAACATCCCCTGTATTGTAGTATACGTTGTTTTTCTCATCAACTAACTTCCTTCTTAATGGGTTTTCGCTATTTTTTTCGCCGTCAGCTTTTCCGTTTCTGAATTCAATATTAATCAAGGGATTTTCAGCTGACATTTCAGTGACATAATCATAAAGCTCGTGCAGGCTCATTTGAACTATTCTGATTAATTGCCTCTTTCTGGGGGCAGGTATATAATTCTCCATCAGCTCCATTTTAGAATTCATGTAACATTGCATTTTAAAAGCAAAAGAACGTCCTTTTTTTTTATTTTGTACAAGAACGTTCTTTTATATTCTTAAAGATTCTTAAAGGACATACCTCGCAAAGGTGTGTGTTCAAGGTATGGGGACACCCCTCAAAGAGGTGTGTGATCAAGGTATGGGGACATTCCTCGAAGAGGTGTGTCCCCTTTCCTTAATAACGTACCTCAACAAGATATAGCCCATGGGGCGGGGCAGTCCTGCCCGCCCTCTTCCTGTCACGGCTTTCAATTATCCCGGGAACGCTGTCCCAGGGCAGTTTTCCGATCCCTATTTCAACCAATGTGCCTGCAATAATCCTCACCATATTATATAAGAAACCGTTGCCTTCTATCTCAAACTTTATTAAATTATTGCATGAACCCAGGTTATTGCATGCATCCAGCATGTTATGGCATACATCCAGCGAAACATTGGTAATGGTTCGCACGCTGGTTTTCGCACTGCCCCCTGTTGCCCTGAAAGCAGAAAAATCATGTGTGCCTAAAAAACATTCAGCGGCTTTCTTCATTGCATCAACATCAAGTTTTTGCGGTACAAAATATGCCCTCTCCCTCAATAGCGCCGACGGACGGTTTGAATTATATATCAAATACATGTACTTTTTGCCCTTGGCTGAGTATTGCGCATGAAAGTCAAGACTTACTTCTTCGGATTTTTTAATTACTATATCGTCGGGCAGGAGGCTATTCAGGGCATAGGAAAACTTATCTGCAGGAATTTTTGATGACGTCCTGAAATTTGCCACCTGTCCTAAAGCGTGAACTCCTGCATCCGTTCTGCCGGCGCCGATTAGCAAACAGTTTTCACCGGTGAGTTTGTTTATTGCTTTTTGAATTTCATTCTGAACTGCAACAGCATTCTTCTGGGATTGCCACCCACTATAATTTGTCCCGTCGTATTCTATTGTAAGCTTAATATTACGCATTAATCTTTCCAAGCATAGCCGCTCCTATTATTCCTGCATCATTACCCATCTGAGCCACCCTGATTTGAGTCTGGGGTTCCCCTTTAAAATAAACATCTTTATAAACTAATTCCCTCAAGGGTTTAAGCAGGTATTCCCCTTCTTTTGAAACCCCTCCTCCAATTGCTACCACTTCGGGAGCAAAAATGTTTATAACATTTGTTAAACCTTCGGCTAAATACTTAATGTATTGTTCAACAACTTTCCTTCCAGTTTCATCACCCTGTTTGGCTGCGTCAAAAGCCGTTTTGGCATCAATTTTTGACAAGTCGCCGTCAACAAGTAAATTTATCAGCGAGTCCTTGTTCTCCATGGCGGCTCTTTTTGTCTGCTCAATGAGCCCGCTTGCCGACGCGTATGCCTCCCAGCATCCCTTACGTCCACAGGTGCATTGCTCACCGTCTATTCTTATTACCATATGTCCCATTTCAGGGGCAGAATAGTTAAAACCACTGTAAAGCTTGCCATCAATAACAACTCCGCTTCCTACGCCTGTTCCCAATGTAATTGTGACTGAATTTTTGACGTCCTTGGCAGCTCCTGCAATGCTTTCGGCAAGTGCTGCGCAGTTGGCATCATTGTCCAGAATAACAGGAAGATCAATGTATTTTTGAATCTCAGTCCTTAATGGAACATTTACAAAGTCAGGAAGGTTATTTGCATATACCAATATTCCCTCTTTATCATCAGGAGTACCTGGACTTCCTATTCCAATGCTTTTTACGTCCTTTTCGTCAATTTGTGCATCTTTTATAATCTTCTTTACAAGCATGGCCATATCCCTGACAATTTCCTGGTAAGGCCTTTCTTTTCCGGTAGGAATACTGTCTTTTAGTATGATCTTACCATTCTCGTCCACCAAGCCGGCTTTAATAAAAGTCCCTCCGAGGTCTATACCTATGTAATACATAATAAAACCTCCTGTTTATTTTATTTCACTGTTATTAATTAAATATTACATAAACTGAAGATAAATTACCAGTCCTAAAAGGGTCAACGTAAAAGCGGCAATGACGGCATCCACTTTCCCAAACTTCAGCTGCCTCATCCTTGTCCTTCCCTCGCTGCCCCTGTAGCATCTTGCCTCCATGGCAGTTGCAAGTTCGTCAGCCCTCCTGAACGCGCTTATAAAAAGGGGCACAAGGACCGGTATAAAGCTTTTCGCTCTCTGCACCAGGTTTCCTGTATCAAAGTCTGCGCCTCTTGCGGCTTGCGCCTTCATTATTTTGTCCGTCTCCTCAAGAAGGGTTGGAATAAACCTTAACGCAATGGTCATCATCATTGCGATTTCATGGGCAGGCACACCAAGCTTGCTTAGGGGCTTCATTAAGCTTTCAATTGCATCCGTAAGCAAAATAGGCGTTGTGGTCAATGTAAGCATTGAAGCCGTAATTATCAGCAACGTGAGCCTTATAGCCATTTTTACCGCTCTTTCCACACCCACGCTTGTTATATGGATAAATCCGTACTCAAATATGGTCTTCCCTTCTTTAACAAAGAAAACATTAATAACTGTAGCAAATATCATAATAAACAATATAGGTTTTAGGCCTTTAATGGTATACTTAAAAGGTATGCCTGATATGACCAGGGTTAGAAGCGTAAACAGTGAAAGCATTAAAAAGCCGAAATAGGTGTCTGCAATAAAAATTACAACCATATAAGCAATAGTCAAAATTATTTTGACTCTTGGGTCAGCTCTATGGATAATTGATTCTCCCGGAAAATACTGTCCTAAAGTAATATCTTTCAACATTTAGCCTTCATTGCTCCTGTTACAAATTTTATAGTAAGTCCTTTTGAGGCATTCAACGTGCCTTTTTAAGGTATTTGACAATTTCTCTTTTTGCTTCATCTACAGTGAATATGTTTTCGTTCAGCCCAGGAATTATCGCCTTAAGTTTCTTCATCAAGTAAGTAATTTGTGGAACTGAAAGACCTATACTTTCAAGTTTTTCAGCATTTTTAAATACTTCCTCCACCTGGCCGTCCATTACTATTTTCCCCTCATTCATCACGATAACTCTTCTTGCTAGCTTTGCAATGTCTTCCATGCTATGGGACACCAAAATCACTGTCAATCCCTTTTTATTATGAAGTTCAACAATAAGATTATAAATCTCATCCCTTCCGCGAGGATCAAGACCTGCCGCTGGTTCATCCAGCACAAGTATTCTGGGGTTCATTACCAGTATTCCGGCAATAGCCACCCTGCGCTTCTGCCCTCCGGAAAGTTCAAAAGGGGATTTGTGAAGCACATCTTTCGAAAGACCTACAGAGCTAATTGAATTGCATACTCTTTCCTCAATTTCGTTCTCTTTTAGTCCCATCTTTTTTAAACCAAAAGCAATATCTTTATATACAGTTTCTTCGAAAAGCTGATGTTCAGGATATTGAAACACTATTCCAACTTGTTTCCTAAGCTCTTTTAAACTGCTTCCTGTAGTATCCATTCCGTTTACGTAAACCTTTCCCGAAGTCGGTTTAAGTAATCCGTTAAAATGCTGAACAAGAGTTGACTTTCCTGAGCCGGTAGGTCCAATAATGCCTACAAACTCGTTATCATCAATTTTTAAATTTATATTATATAAAGCCGTTTTTTCAAACGGACCGCCTTTCATATACGTATGTGTAAGGTTTGTAACAACTATAGACAATCTACTGCCCCCTTATGACTTGAGCCAATACATTAAAAGCTTCATCAACACTCAATATGCCCTCCGGCAGATCAAACCCTTCCTGCCTTAAGCCATGAAACAATTCAGTAACCTGGGGAACATCAAGGCCCATGCCTTTAATTCTTTCTACATTTGAAAAAACTTCTTTAGGATTTCCATCAAGCACAATGCTTCCCTCATCAATAACAATTACCCTGTCAGCCATACTAGCTTCATCCATTTGATGTGTAATATGAATAACGGTAATACCGTCTTCACTGTTTAACTTTTTTAAAACCTTCATCACTTCTTTCCTTCCAATGGGATCAAGCATGGACGTTGCCTCATCAAGTATAATGCACTGCGGCTTCATGGCAAGCACTCCGGCTATTGCAACCCTCTGCTTCTGTCCCCCTGACAAAAGGTGCGGAGCATGCCCTTTATATTCAATAATTCCTGTCATTCTAAGTGACTCATATACGCGCTTTTTTATTTCTTCAGGCGGTACGCCAAGATTTTCAGGCCCAAAAGCAACGTCCTCTTCTACAATTGTTCCTATAATCTGGTTATCGGGGTTCTGAAAGACCATGCCGGCAGACCGTCTGATTTCCCAAAGGTATTTCTCATCCGATGTCTTCATTCCTTTTATATAAACAACGCCCTCAGACGGAATCAACAAAGCATTTATGAGCCTGGCAAACGTTGATTTACCTGATCCGTTCCTTCCTATAACAACGACAAATTCACCGTTTTTGATTTCCAGGTTTATATTTGACAACGCCCTGACACCATGATAATCCACTGCATGTGATTTATAAGTGAAACTGACGTTGTCCACCTTGATCAAGACGTCTTTCATATCCATCTCCTGTTATATAAAATTAGGGATAAGGCAATTAATTACATTACCAAATCCCCTAATACTATGCTTCTTCATCTTTTATTCCTGGTTAATTAAACAAGTTCCAGAATAACCATTTGAGCTGCGTCCCCTCTTCTTGGACCCAGTTTGTATATTCTTGTATACCCACCGTTTCTATCCTTATATTTTGGAGCAATTTCGTCAAAAAGTTTATTTGCCAGGTTAATATTTTTGCCGTTGGCATCCTTTACCCTGTAGAGCCATTTCATAATCTGCTTCCTTGCATGAAGCCTTGAAGGGCTGTCAACTGTAACCATATCAGTCTTTACTTCCCTGTCAACAACTTCATATTTCCTGCCGTTTTTTGAAGTAACGGTTTTGGTAATTTTCCTTCCGGCGCTGTCAAGTTTGGCTGAACTAATCTTCACTTGTTTGGAAGTGAAGTTATCGGCTTCTTTAACAGCCAGGGCAATAAGCTTTTCAGCAATTCTTCTTACTTCTTTGGCCCTTGGTTCAGTAGTTTCTATTTTACCATGCTCAAACAATGCCGTTACCAAACTTTTAAGCATTGCCATCCTATGGTCGGTAGTACGTCCAAGCTTTCTCTGTACAGCCATTTTCAAAACCTCCTCTACTTCTACTTTTCTAGTCATCACTTGGAGCAAGAGACAACCCCAACGCATGAAGCTTTTGAAGGACCTCTTCGAGAGACTTCCTTCCGAGATTCCTTACCTTCATCATATCTTCCTCTGTCCTGCTGATCAAATCCTCAACGGTATTTATACCCGCTCTCTTCAAGCAGTTATATGATCTGACGGATAAGTCAAGCTCCTCAACTGTCATCTCCAAGACTTTTTCTTTCTTGGTTTCTTCCTTTTCAACCATAATCTCTGTATGCTTAGCCTGATCTGACAAGTCTATAAAGAGATTAAGGTGTTCACTCAGTATTTTTGCTCCCAGGCTTATTGCCTCATCAGGTTTAATACTTCCATTAGTCCACACTTCTATTGTAAGCTTGTCATAGTCCGTTATCTGGCCTACACGCGTATTCTCAACTGTGTAATTAACTTTTCTGACAGGCGTATATATGGAGTCTACTGGTATTATACCTATAGGCTGCCCTGGCTGCTTGTTCTTCTCTGCAGGAACATATCCTCTTCCGGTGTTAAGTACAAGTTCCATATAAAACCTGCTGTCCCCATTCAATGTTGCGATATGAAGATCCGGGTTTAGAATTTCCACATCAGCATCTGCTTTAATATCACCTGCAGTTACGGGGCCCTCTCCCTCAGCGTCAATATAAACCACTTTCGGTCCTTCCGAATGCAGTTTTAAAGATAGTTCTTTTATGTTCAGTATGATTTCCGTAACATCCTCTATAACGCCGGGGATGGTTGAAAACTCATGTAAAACCCCGTCTATCTTTATTGAAGTTACAGCAGCGCCGGGCAAAGAAGAAAGCAAAATTCTTCTGAGTGAGTTACCCAGGGTGATGCCATATCCCCTCTCAAGAGGTTCGACAACAAACTTCCCGTAAGTATTGTCTTTACTAACTTCAACACATTCAATCTTTGGCTTTTCTATTTCGATCAACAAAAACCCTCCTTTTAACAAGCTTTTATAGTTTTTGAGGGCAACTGATTCGTATTTCCTTGTTTCAAAATCTAGTTTTACTAAAATACCGGTTATTCCTGTTTATTTTGAATGCTCAGTTGCTTTCCAGGAGCAAACATTTATTCTCAAATGTATCTTGCATTTATATATTACTTGGAGTAGAACTCAACAATAAGGTGTTCCCTAATAGGCAGATCAATATCTTCTCTGGCCGGAAGAGTTACAACCTTACCAACAAGATTCTCGGCATCGAATTCAAGCCACTTTGGTATAAGCCTTCCCCTTGAAGTCTCCTGAAGCGATTTAAATTTCGGAGAATTCTTGCTCTTGTCCCTTACAGCCACTACATCACCTGCCTGCAGGAGATAAGACGGAATATTCACCTTCTTGCCGTTTACGGTGAAATGGCCATGCCTTACCAGTTGTCTTGCTTCCGCCCTTGAAGTTGCCAGGCCTAATCTGTAAACAACATTGTCGAGCCTGCTTTCGAGGATTTGCAGAAGGTTTTCGCCTGTTATTCCTTTTCTGCTTGCAGCCATTTCAAAGTATTTCTTGAACTGGCTTTCAAGAATACCATAAAACCTTCTGGCTTTCTGTTTTTCACGAAGCTGAAGTCCGTATTCAGACATCTTCTTTCTCTGCTGTCCATGCTGTCCGGGAGCATAAGCCCTCCTAACAATTGCACATTTATCTGTATAGCATCTTTCGCCCTTCAAGAAAAGCTTTTCGCCTTCCCTGCGGCAAAGCCTGCAAGATGCACCAATATACCTTGCCATCTAGTCCTACACCTCCATATTATACTCTTCTTCTCTTTGGCGGCCTGCAACCATTATGTGGGATTGGCGTTACGTCTTTAATGAGACTTACTTCAAGCCCTGCTGCTTGTAAAGCTCTGATTGCCGCTTCTCTTCCAGCTCCAGGTCCTTTTACATATACTTCAACTGTCTTCAGTCCATGCTCCATCGCAGCTTTTGCCGCTGTTTCAGCAGCCATTGAAGAAGCGAAAGGAGTACTCTTTTTAGACCCTCTGAAGCCTAAAGCGCCTGAACTTGCCCACGATATAGTATTACCTGCCATATCAGTTATTGTAACTATAGTGTTGTTAAAAGATGAACGAATATGAGCTTGCCCGCGTTCTATATTTTTACGTTCTTTTCTTTTTCTGGCACTCCTCTTTGTTCCACTAACCTTTGTCGCCATTAAATCGTTACCCTCCTTTTACTACTTCTTTCTCTGGACACCAACAGTCTTCTTGGGACCTTTTCTTGTCCTTGCGTTTGTTTTTGTTCTCTGACCTCTAACCGGGAGACCTAATCTATGTCTTCTCCCTCTATAACAACCAATCTCAATTAATCTTTTGATATTAAGGGAAACTTCTCTCCTTAAGTCACCTTCTACCTTATATTCCTTTTCAATCACATCTCTGAGCCTGCTGATTTCGTCATCAGTCAAATCTCTAACTCTGGTATCAGGATTTACTCCTGTTTGAGCCAGAATTTTTTTCGATGTTGTTCTTCCTATTCCATAAATATAAGTCAAACCAATTTCTACCCTTTTATCTCTGGGCAAGTCAACTCCGGCAATACGCGCCATTCTTCAAAACACCTCCAAATAATAGTCGGAATTCATAACTGCTACCTGCTGGTACTGTTTTCCATAAGCATATTAATCTATTAAATAATCAACATCAGAGGACATGATTTTTCATCATGCAGCCGCTGCCTCGATGTTGTATTCAACCGAAAAACAATCCTGGGCAATTTAATAAACCAAGCTTATATTATACCACAAGTATTGCCTAATTTACAATAATAATTAATCTGCTCTGTTTTGCAAATATAGGCATGCGGTCGCCCATTTTCATTTCATATCTAACAGCCTATCCCTGCTTTTGCTTATGCTTGGGATTTTCACAAATAACCATTACTCTGCCTTTTCTTCTGATTATTTTACACTTTTCACATATAGCTTTAACAGATGGTTTTACCTTCATAATCTACCCTCCTTAAAAATAGCTCAACCCTTTATATGAAAAATTGGCTATATAAAGCTAATTATTTTGCTCTCCATGTAATCCTGCCACGGGTCAGATCGTATGGAGAAAGCTCCAAGGTTACCTTGTCCCCCGGTAAAACCCTTATGAAATTCATTCTAAGTTTACCTGATATGTGAGCAAGAACCCTATGGCCATTTTCAAGTTCTACCTGGAACATTGCATTTGGCAATGCCTCAACCACGGTACCTTCAACCTCAATTACATCATCCTTGGACAAAACTCAAACCTCCTTTTTAAGTAAGTTTTTCGTTATCTATATTTTTATTTCTTTCTTATCCAGACCGTTTTCAATGTTTGCCAATGTTTTTCTTATTTCAGCATTGGTTACTTTCTGCCCGTTTCTGAATTTTTCCGCCAGTGGTTCAATAATAATTTCAGTGGGCTTAATATGTTTTATCTTCTTTTTCTTGGGTTTTTCAACTTTTCTCAGGTCTCCGTCAGATAACATAATATAATTCTCATCTACAATGTCAACAACAATAAACTTCCTTCCCTCATCTCTTCCTGCCTTTGAATATACAACCTGTCCCAAGGCGATATCCATAAACTCACTCCAATATCAGAAATAACATAAAACTTACACATTAACAAGCCTGTTTCGCTTTTCAGTTGAGTTTTGTCAAAATAATAGGCTCTCCGTCCGTAATTGCTATCGTATTCTCATAATGGGCAGACAGGCTGCCGTCAGCCGTTACAACTGTCCATTTGTTATCCAGCAGCTTAATATGATGCTTGCCGGCATTTACCATGGGTTCAACTGCAATCGTCATACCCGGTTCCAAACGAGGTCCTCTTTCTCTTGTACGGTAATTAGGCACCTGCGGAGCTTCGTGCATTTCCCTTCCGATACCGTGACCTACATACTCCCTGATAACTGAAAACCCGTTTCCTTCAACAAATTCCTGTATAGCTGTTGAAATATCAATAATCCTGTTTCCTTTTACTGCCCTTTTTATGCCTTCATAAAAACTCTGTCTTGTAACGTTTATCAGTTTTTCAGCTTCTCTTGATATCTTGCCTACGCCGTATGTTCTCGCGGCGTCTCCGTGAAATCCTTTATAATAGGCGCCGATATCAATACTTATAATATCTCCATCTTTTAACATTCTTAAACCCGGTATTCCATGTACTACCTCATCATTAACGGATGTACATATGCTTGCAGGAAAGTCGATTGCGCCCGGAAAGCCTTTATACCCTTTAAAGGATGGTATTGCGCCGTGCTTTCTTATTACTTCTTCAGCAATTCTGTCAAGTTCAAGCGTTGTAACACCCGGCTTTATTGCTTCCCTTATTTTTTCATGGGCGAGAGCGACTATCTCCCCTGCTTTTCTCATTAAATCGATTTCGCTTTTTGATTTTATGGTTATCATCAAACTACACCTATAGCCTTCAGAATTTCTGAAGTTATTTCTTCAATCTCCTTTGTTCCGTCAACTACGATCAGTTTGCCTTTATTTTTATAATAATCAATAAGCGGTTCCGTTTGTTCATGATATGCAATAAGCCTTTTCTGTATGGTTTCTTCCTTGTCGTCATCCCTTTGTACAACGCCTGTCACGCAACCGTCACAAACATCTCCCTGTTGCGGCGGATTATTAACTATATGGTAGGTTATGCCGCACGCCGGACATACTCTCCGTCCTGAAAGCCTTTTTATAATCACATCATCGGGCACATCAATGTTGATAGCATAGTCAACAGACATATTCATTTTGCAAAGTACATCATCCAGGTATTCCGCCTGTGGAATAGTCCTGGGAAATCCATCGAGCAAAAAGCCGTTTTTGCAGTCAGGTTTTGAAAGCCTATCTTTGACTATACCTACCGTTATATCATCAGGTACAAGAGCTCCTCTGTCAATAAATTCTTTGGCTTTCTTGCCGAGCTCTGTTCCTTCTTTGATATTCGCCCTGAATATATCTCCGGTAGATATATGAGGTATTTTTAATTTTTCTGCCAGGATTACCGCCTGCGTGCCTTTCCCGGCACCCGGCGCTCCCAGTAATATCAATCTCATAAAATCCTCCGGTTGTCAACGATATTTTGCTTGAGAATGGAAAATTATGTTATAGGTTTACCTAATTATCCACTCTCAAGCCTGACCAATTACTCTAAAAACCCTTTATAATGCCTCATAAGCATTTGTGACTCGACTTGTTTTACTGTTTCCAGCGCCACGCCGACAAGAATAAGAACTGTCGTACCGCCAATCCATATGCCGCCAACTCTGAATATCGAACCTAGTATGCTAGGAAGCAAAGTAACCACAGCAAGGAAAAATCCTCCGAACCAGGTAATCCTGTTAAGCACTTTTGCAATATAATCCGATGTTGGTTTGCCAGGCCTTAATCCTGGTATAAAACCGCCGTTCTTCTTCATGTTGTTGGCAATCTCAACAGGATTGAACTGAATAACGGAATAGAAGAACGTAAAGAATATAATTAATAACGCATAAACCAACGCATACCAAATTGTACCCTGCGCATTTTTAAAGAACAGTGCTATTTTACTTGTTGAGTTCGGCCAGAACATTGTAACAAGCGTTGATGGGAATGCCATTATTGACATGGCAAAAATAATCGGCAAAACTCCCGAAAGATTTACCTTTATAGGCAAATGCGTGCTTTGCCCGCCGTACATTTTTCTTCCCACAACTCTTTTTGCATACTGTATCGGTATTCTTCTCTCTGCTTCCTGCACCCATATAACGGCTGCAATAACTGCAACAAATATAACCAGGATCAATAATATCACCAAAATACCGATTATACCTTCACCAAATGCCTTTGCCTCATACAAACCAAATATAAGCTGCACTGCCTGCGGTCCTCTTGATAAAATTCCTGCAAAAATTATCATTGAAATCCCATTTCCAATTCCGTTTTCCGTAATCTTTTCTCCAAGCCACATTAAGAACGCAGTGCCTGCAGTAAAGGTCAAGGTAATTGTAATGAAATTCAATACGTTAGGTCCGCCAACTACAGCAGATCTCATTCCCCAATATAAACCGGCTGCTTGCAGGAAACCAAGAATAACAGCCCCATACCTTGTATATTGGGCAAGAATTTTCCTGCCTTCTTCACCTTCTTTTGCAAGGCGTTCCAAACTGGGTATCGCAACAGTTAACAGCTGGATAATGATCGAGGAGTTAATGTATGGCGTTATGCTCATTGCAAAAATGGTAACATTCTTGAATGCGCCACCGGAAATAATATCCAGGAATCCGCCTAGTGTGCCGCCGAATTCTTCGATCAACCTCCTGAATTCATTAGGATCCAGGTTTGGAATAGGTATATGAGCACCTATTCTATATACAATCAGCAACAATACAGTAAATATAAACTTCCTGCGCAAGTCTTGAATTTTCCATGCGTTCCTCAAAACTTGGAACATGCCGCCCATTTTACACCACCTCGACCTTTCCTCCTGCTGAGGTTATTTTTTCGGAAGCTGTCTTGGTAAATCTAGCAGCCTTAACTGTCAACTTTTTGGTTAATTCACCGTTACCCAGAACAGCGAGCCCATCGTAGATTTCCTTAATAATACCTTTATCTTTTAACAGTTCAGCTGTGACAACTGTCCCATTATCAAATTGTTCGAGGGCGGATATATTTATTTCAGCATACTTTTTTGCAAACCTTTTATTATTAAATCCTCTTTTCGGAATCCTTCTATAAAGGGGCATCTGACCGCCTTCAAAGCCCGGTCTTACGCCACCGCCGGAACGGGCGTTCTGTCCTTTATGTCCTCTGCCGGCTGTTTTGCCGTTACCAGAACCGTGCCCTCTTCCCTTCCTTTTAGGCTTCCATGTAGCACCTGGAGCAGGTTGCAATTCGTATAATTTCACTGGTTACACCTCCCCTAAATCTCTTCCACTTTTACAAGGTGCGAAACCTTGTTTATCATTCCTCTTATTTGAGGGTTATCATTATGTTCAACAGTACTGCCTATCTTTTTTAGTCCGAGAGCTTTTACAGTAGCTACCTGGGCTTCTTTCGCCTTGTTTGTGCTTTTAACCAGAGTTATTCTCAACTTTGCCACTAAAGAACCCTCCTAACCAATTATTTCTTCCACTGTCTTGCCGCGAAGCCTTGCTACCTCTTCAGCAGTCTTTAACTGAGAAAGTGCTTCGATTGTTGCTTTAACCATATTTATCGGGTTATTTGAGCCCAGCGATTTTGTCCTGATATCTCGAATACCTGCCAATTCAAGGACTGCCCTTACAGGTCCTCCGGCAATAACTCCGGTACCTTGGCCGGCTGGCTTTATTAAAACCTTTCCTGCGCCATATCTGCCTATAACTTCATGAGGAATTGTTGTTTCCACTATAGGCACTTTAATAAGATTTTTCTTGGCATCGTCAATTCCTTTTCTTATTGCATCGGGAATTTCAGCAGCTTTGCCCATCCCGCAACCAACATGTCCGTTTTCATCTCCGACAACTACCAAGGCACTGAAACGGAAAGTTCTGCCACCTTTAACAACTTTCGCTACGCGTCCGATATTAACTACTTTTTCTTTAAGATTCAGCGTGCTGGCATCAATACGTTGCAAGTTTTTCCCCTCCTTAACCTGACCTTATCCTGTATGATTATACATTTAAATCCATGCTTTATATAAATAATGTAACTAAAACTCCAGGCCGGCTTCTCTTGCAGCTTCTGCAAGGGCCTTTACTCTCCCGTGATACAGGTATCCACCTCTGTCAAAGACTACCTTCTTTATTCCTTTTTCAAGGGCTTTTTCCGCAATCAACTTACCTACTTCAGCTGCAGCTTCCTTATTACCGCCATATTTCAACTTTCCCTTTAATGCTTTATCAAGGGTTGAAGCTGCAACAAGAGTATGACCGGTAGTATCATCTATAATCTGCGCATAAATGTTGGTTAAACTCCTGAATACATTTAACCTTGGACGTTCAGGCGTGCCTTTTACTTTCTTGCGCACTCTTTCATGCCTTCTAAGCCTTTCCTTATTTCTGACAGGCTTTTTTATCATATACTCTCAACTCCTTTTATTTCTTTCCAGCTTTACCCTCTTTACGTCTGATTACTTCATTCTCGTATTTAATACCTTTGCCTTTGTAAACTTCTGGTGGTCTCTTTGCTCTGATCTTAGCAGCAAACTCACCAACAGCCTGCTTATCGCAGCCTTTAACAATAATCTTGTTTGGGGCCGGAACCTCTACGGTTATTCCATCAGGTTCCTCCATTTCTACCGGATGAGAATACCCAAGGGTAAGCACAAGTTTTTTCCCTTGTTTTTGCGCTCTATATCCAACTCCGTTGATTTCGAGTGATTTTTCAAAACCCTTTGTCACACCCTCAATCATGTTGTTGATTAAAGTTCTTGTCAAACCATGAAGAGATTTATGAAATTTATCCTCCGATGGTCTTAAAACTATTACTTTTCCCTCATCGAGTTTGATTGTCATATCCTTATGAAACACTTTAACAAGAGTTCCTTTCTGTCCTCTTACTGTTACTGTATTTCCATCTACTTTAACTTCCACACCTTTTGGTATCTCAATAGGCTGTTTACCTATTCTGGACATTACGTGCACCTCCTGTTCTTAAAATTATGGGCAAATCCTAACCCTTTTCAGAATGGACTTCGGTGCTGGTATGAGTTACAAGCCGCTTTATCCAAGTCAATCCTTATTTCAGCTACCAAACTCACTACCGTGCCGCGAAGCGGTTTACCACACAAAAGCCAAAACTTCTCCGCCAAGGCCTTCTTTTCTTGCCCTCTTGTCCGTCATGACTCCCTTTGAAGTTGATATTATTGCTGTGCCTAATCCGCCAAGCACCTTCGGAATCTCTTCCTTCTTGGCATATACCCTCAGGCCTGGCTTGCTGATTCTTTTTATACCTGATATTACACTTTGCTTATTTGCTTCATATTTTAATGTTATTCTAATTATTCCCTGTCTTCCGTCATCTATTATATCTACAGATCTTACATATCCCTCATCCAATAAGATCTGAGCTATTGCCTTTTTCAAATTTGAAGCCGGGATATCCACTGATTCATGTTTTGCAGAACAAGCATTCCTTATTCTGGTCAACATATCAGCGATTGAATCAGTAACTTGCATATATCCAACCTCCTTCCAAATTATCTCTGTTACCAACTTGCCTTTTTCACTCCGGGGATTTGGCCTTTATATGCCAGGTCCCTGAAACATAAACGGCAAACTCCGAATTTTCTCATATATGCATGAGGTCTTCCACAGATTTTGCATCTATTGTATGCTCTTGTGCTGTACTTGGGTTTCCTTTGCTGCTTTAAAATCAGTGCTTTTTTTGCCACGCATTTATCCCTCCTTTAAATTCGGTTAACTATGGCTGAACGGCATGCCGAGAAGCCTTAACAGTTCTCTTGCTTCTTCGTCCGTTTTTGCAGTAGTGACAAAAGTTATATCCATTCCTCTTACTTTGTCAACTTTATCATAGTCAATTTCCGGAAATATTAACTGTTCCCTTATGCCGAGCGAATAATTCCCTCTTCCGTCAAAGGAATTAGGAGAAACACCTCTAAAGTCTCTAACCCTTGGGAGAGCTATATTGAAAAGCTTATCCACAAACTCCTCCATTCTTCTCCCGCGAAGAGTAACTTTGCATCCAATGCTCATCCCCTGTCTTATCTTAAATGCCGCAACTGATTTCTTAGCTTTAGTTACAACAGGCTTCTGCCCTGAAATCAATGCCAAATCATTTACAGCTGAATCCATTGCCTTAGGGTTTTCTTTAAAATCTCCTACTCCCATATTTAATACCACTTTTTCAAGCTTCGGCACTTCCATAGGGCTTTTATATTTAAACTTTGCTTGCAAAGCCGGAACTACTTCATTTATATATTTTTCTCTAAGTCTGGTCATAAAATCAGCAACCTCCTTTCAACGTCTCAGACACTATCTTGGCTAACAGGTCTTACTCGTTTTCTTTCCCTTCTTTTATCACATCTATGATTTCATTGCATTTTTTGCAGATTCTTACCTTTTGTCCGTTTTCCAATATATCTTTCTTCACCTTCGTCGGTGCTTTGCATCTCTCGCAAACAAGCATAACATTAGAACTGTGTATCGGTGATTCCTGGTGTATAATACCGCCTTCCTGGTATCTCCCTCTCGGTTTTCTATGTTTTGTTGTTATATTGACACCCTCAACAATTACAGTTGAGTCCTTGGGAATTACCTTCAACACTTTGCCTTTTTTGCCTCTGTCTTTACCTGATAATATATAAACCGTATCGCCTTTCTTTACATGAACCTTGTTTGGCAATTCAAACCGCCTCCTCCCTTATAAAACTTCCGGTGCGAGGGACAAAATTTTCATGAAATCCTTATCTCTTAATTCCCTTGCAACAGGGCCAAATATACGAGTCCCCCTGGGGTTTTTATCATCTCTTATTATAACAGCTGCATTCTCATCAAACTTTATATATGAGCCGTCTGGCCTTCTTACACCCTTCTTTGAACGCACAATAACACACTTGACAACTTCACCTTTTTTAACAACTCCTCCGGGTGTTGCATCTTTAACGCTTGCTATCACTATATCGCCAATATTTGCATATCTTCTCCCGGTACCTCCGAGTACTTTAATGCACATCAGTTCCTTGGCTCCGGTGTTATCTGCGACTTTAAGCCTTGTCTGTACCTGAATCATGCTGTTACCTCCTTCCGAATGCTGTAATACTGCAAGTTTGTTTGGCAAATTTTATCCTATCTTGCTCTTTCGATTATTTCAACAAGCCTCCAGCGTTTCTCCCTGCTTAAAGGACGTGTTTCCATCACTCTTACCTTGTCCCCAACATTGCATTCATTGTTTTCATCATGTGCCTTAAGCTTATATGTCCTTTTAATAACTTTTTTATATAAAGGATGTTTAACACTGTCTTCTACAGCAACAACAATCGTTTTATCCATCTTGTTGCTTATTACCTTTCCTACCCTTGTCTTTCTTAAAGCCCGCTGTTCCAAAATGAAGCTACCTCCTCTCTCATAGGTTTACAATTCTCTTTTTATTTGTCCGTTCCTTTTATTTCCCTTTCCCTCATAACTGTTTTTACACGAGCGATGTTCTTCTTTACTTCTCTTAATCTCATCGGGTTTTCAAGCTGGTTTGTAGCAAGCTGAAACCTCAGTTTAAAAAGCTCTGACTTTAATTCATTCAGCTCTTTTTGTAATTCAAGCTGTGTTTTTTCTCTTAATTCACTAGCTTTCATTTGCTTCACCATCCATTTCACTCTCGCGGGCAACAAACCTGCATTTCAACGGAAGCTTATGGGATGCGAGTCTTAGCGCTTCCCTGGCAGTTTCCTCCGGTACACCCGCAATCTCGAATAATATTCTTCCTGGCTTAACAACTGCCACCCAATATTCCGGTGAACCTTTTCCACTACCCATGCGGGTCTCGGCCGGTTTCTTCGTTACAGGTTTATCAGGGAAAATTTTTATCCAAACCTGGCCGCCCCTCTTTATGAACCTGGTCATCGCAACCCTGGCTGCTTCTATCTGATTGCTTGTAACCCATGCCGGTTCTATTGCCTGAAGGCCGTATTCACCGTTGGTAACCTTATTGCCCCTGGTTGCTATGCCTTTCATTCTGCCTCTTTGAACTTTTCTGTGTTTTACTCGTTTCGGCATTAACATTACCGTACTCCTCCTTCCGCCTTTTTATCTTTCTTAGCTACGGGAAGTACTTCGCCCTTATATATCCAAACCTTTACTCCTATTTTTCCGTAGGTCGTATCGGCTTCTGCAAATCCGTAATCAATATCAGCCCTTAAAGTCTGAAGAGGAATCGTTCCCTCATGATAATGTTCAGTTCTTGCGATTTCAGCGCCTCCAAGTCTTCCCGAAACTGCTGTTTTTATTCCTTTTGCTCCCATCTTCATTGTTCTTGACATTGCCTGTTTCATTGCTCTTCTGAAGGATATCCTCTTTTCGAGCTGTGCGGCAATATTTTCAGCAACCAACTGGGCAGACAATTCCGGTATTTTTATTTCAGTAATGTTAATCAGCACGCTTTTTCCGGTAAGCTTCTCCAATTCCTTGCGAAGCTCTTCTATTCCTGTGCCGCCTTTTCCTATCACCAGTCCGGGCTTAGCTGTGTGTACATTTACCTTTACCTTGTTAGCCGCTCTTTCAATTTCTATCCTTGAAATCCCGGAAATGTAAAGCTTGTTCTTTATGTGTTTTCTAATCTTATAATCCTCTATCAAAAACTCGCTGAAATTCTTTTTATTGGCATACCATTTTGTATCCCAGTCTTTAATTATTCCGATCCTTAGACCGTGCGGATTTACTTTCTGGCCCATCCTCCAACCTCCTTTTCTCTTACTTTCTTTCCTTTAGAACTATAGTTACATGGCTGGTTCTTTTCCTTATTCTATACGCTCTGCCCTGCGCTCTTGGCCTGATTCTCTTTAACGTCGGTCCCTGGTTTGCAAAAGCTTCGGCTACATATAAGTTGTCCCTGTCCAGGTCATTGTTATTTACCGCGTTAGCCTCTGCTGATTTAAGCAATTTATATATAATTTCCGACGCTGCTTTGGGCGTATACCTGACTATTGCGTATGCCTCATCCAAACCTTTTCCCTTTATTAATTTAAGAACAATATTGACTTTCCTCGGCGAAATGCGGGCATATCTCAAAACCGCTTTTCCTTCATCCTTGCCGATTCCTAGCACCTTCTTCTCTTTTTTGGTCAAAAGGGCTGGTTTGTTGTTTTTTCTATGCTTAGCGTTGTAAATCTCTAAAATCTTGTCTTTTTCTTTCAACAGTTCTTCCTTAGATTTTACCTTTTTCTCCAACTGGAAATCCTCCTCTCTTCGCTCCTTCCGTCCACTTTTGCCACGAAGGAATATTTTTATTTCAACGCAGTAGACCTTTCAGTGTGATGCCCGTGCCCTCTAAAGGTTCTTGTCGGTGCAAATTCTCCCAGCTTATGGCCCACCATATCTTCAGTTATATAAACAGGCACATGTTTTCTTCCGTCATGCACAGCGATAGTATGTCCAACCATTTGCGGGAAAATTGTTGAATCTCTTGACCAAGTTTTTATAACTTTTTTTTCATTATTCTTGTTCATCTCTTCAATTTTCTTTAAAAGTTTTTCGTCAACATAAGGCCCTTTTTTTAGCGATCTACCCATAACCTTAAGTCCAGTCCTCCTTTCATATCCTGCTAAGGCAGGTCATCAGCTGCCATTCCTGATTACTTCACATTCCTTCTCTTAACAATATACTTATCCGAATCCTTGCCTTTCTTTCTTGTCTTATATCCCAATGTAGGCTTACCCCATGGTGTAACAGGACTTGGCCTTCCTATCGGCGACTTACCTTCACCACCACCATGCGGATGGTCTACAGGGTTCATTACAACACCACGCACTGTAGGCCTTATACCCATCCATCTCTTTCTTCCTGCTTTACCGATACTGATGTTTTCGTGCTCTACATTGCTTACCTGCCCTATAGTCGCTTTACATTTTATAGGAACCATCCTGACTTCACCGGAAGGTAGCCTTATCTGTGCGTAATCTCCTTCTTTCGCCATTAACTGGGCTGCATTTCCTGCAGCTCTTACCAGCTGTCCGCCTTTTCCTGGCTTTAACTCAATATTGTGTACCAATGTACCAATAGGTATGTTTTCCAAAGGCAATGCATTTCCCGGCTTAATATCCGCATCCGGTCCTGACTCAACAAAATCTCCGACTTTAAGATCTACAGGTGCAATAATATACCTTTTCTCGCCGTCTACATAATGAAGAAGCGCAATATTTGCAGTCCTGTTCGGATCGTATTCAATAGCGGCTACTTTTGCCTTTATTCCATCTTTATCTCTTTTAAAATCAATTATTCTGTACTTTTTCTTTGCTCCGCCACCACGGTGACGAACAGTGATCCTACCATATGAATTTCTTCCGCCCTTTTTTCTTTTTATTACAACCAAGGATTTTTCGGGTTCCTTCTTGGTAATATCCTCAAAAGTTGAAACTGTCATAAATCTTCTGGCGGGAGAAGTAGGACTATACGTTCTTATTGCCATTTCTTCTCACTCCTTATCAAAATAGGTTCCGGTTTATTCCTTAATTACTGGGTTATACCATATTCCTCAATACTTGTCTTGTATTTCTTGTTAATTGCAACTTCTTTGCCGCCTTCAGCCAAATAGGTTTCAGGTTTCGGATCAAGGTCAATTTTAACTATTGCCTTTTTCCAATCCGGCCTTGTACCTACATGAACGCCCAATCTCTTTGTTTTTCCTTCATATTTTGCTGTATTCACCTTAAGCACTTTAACCTGGAAAAGCTTTTCTACAGCATTCTTAATATCAGTTTTTGTTGCCCTAACATCAACTATGAAGGTGTACTTGCCGTTCGCAACCTCCGCATTGCTTTTCTCAGTAATATACGGTCTTATTATGATATCTTCAGGATTTTTCATTATGCGTACACCTCCTCAACCTTTGATACTGCATCCTTTGTGATAATGAACTTATCATATTTCATAATGTCATAGACATTAATCGTGTTAACAAGCGCAGTTTTGACTCCAGGTATATTCCTTGCTGATTTTTCAACAATTTCATTTTTCTCCGGCAATACTATCAAACTGCTTGTGTTTACTTTCAAGTTCTTTAACACATTAACCATCTGCTTGGTTTTAATGCTGTCAAATTTTAAATCCTCAAGCACAACTATATTGTTTTCGTTCACCTTCGATGATAGCGCAGACTTTAATGCCAGTCTCCTGAGCTTTTTCGGTATTGTGTATCTATAGGATCTTGGCTTGGGACCATGCGCAATTCCACCTTTAACCCATTGAACAGCACGTATGCTTCCCTGTCTTGCTCTTCCTGTGCCTTTCTGTCTCCAGGG
>DULF01000119.1 GCA_012840535.1 Clostridiaceae bacterium | reverse complement strand
GCAAAGAAATAGAATATAGCGCACACATGCTGCCTCAGACGGATGACATACTTGAGAGAGCGGTCAATATCAGTGTAGGAGTAGTAGATGACGGCCTTGGTTCAGCATTTGGAATCAACATTAACTCTACGGATGATGAAATCAAGGCAGTTGCAGATAAGATTTCTGAAATTATGAAAAATTTATAAGGGGAGGAGTACCATGAAAAAGATAAGAGCCGGTGTTATCGGTATGGGATTTATTGGCGTAAGCCATGTTGAAGCAATTAGAAGAATAGGTTTTGCAGAATTAGTCGCTGTAGCGGACGTTAATTATGAACTGGCTAAAAAGAAGGCAGATGAATACAATATACCTAAATGTTACAGCACTGTAGAGGAACTTCTTGCTGATGAAAGCATAGATGTTGTGCATAATTGTACGCCAAATAATCTCCATTTGGAAATTAACGAGAAAATAATAAAGGCAGGCAAACATGTTTTTTCTGAAAAGCCCCTGGCAAGAACCAGCGAAGAATCATCAAGGATGCTGCAACTTCTTTCAGAGTACAAAAACATTATACATGGGGTCAACTTTAATTATAGAATGAATCCCCTTGTACAGGATATGAAGAATAAAATAAAGAACGGCGAAATAGGGAAACCTTACCTGGTTCATGGTTCGTATCTGCAGGATTGGCTGTTATTCGATACAGATTACAACTGGAGAATTGAACCAGAAATAAGCGGACCTTCAAGATGCATTGCTGATATTGGATCCCATTGGATGGACGCTGTCCAGACGGTTTTAAACGCAAAAATAACCGAGGTTTGTGCAGACCTGGTCACTGTTATCCCTGTAAGGAAGAAACCCAAAGGGCAGGTAGAAACATTTTCGATAAGCACCAGCACTGACTATGAGGAAAGAGAAATTACAACAGAAGATTATGGAGCAGTCCTTTTTAAGATGGACAATGGAGCTCACGGGGTATTCTATGTGTCTGAAGTCAGTGCAGGAAGGAAATGCTACTTTAACTTTGAAATAAACGGCTCAAAGGCTTCTCTATACTGGAACCAGGAGACTGCCGACCATATGTGGATGGGATTCAGGGATAGAGACAACTGCCATATAATAAGAAATCCCAACCTCATGACGCCTGAGGCCAGGGAGTACACCTACCTTGCAGCCGGACATCCTGAAGGATGGAATGATGCGTTAAAGAATAATGTATATAGTTTTTATAAGTTCATTGCCGAAGGAAAAGATCTGGCAAAGGATCCACATGATTTTGCAACCTTTGAGGAAGGACATTATATTTTAAAACTTACAGAAGCAATACTGAAGAGCAGTGAGATTAGGCAATGGGTTAAAGTAGAATAATGTTCCGGGTTAGAGGTTCGAGGTGAGAGGTTAGAGGTTAGAAGTAATAATTTAGGAGCGACCGAAGGCCGCCCGTATAGGAATAATGGTGCAAGAAGAAAGGTACGTTATCCCGTTAAACTGGGACAATGTACCTTTTTCTTATCCCATTTCAGCATCTATATAAAGTAGGCGAAAGGAAGGACTTTTTGCTTAGTAACTTTTAAATATTCTTGCTTGCCGCCTATTCTCAAGATTTCAACCTCTAAACCTTAGCTTTAGTGGTTGCTCTTTCTACGATATTGTTGGAAGTAACTTTTGCACTTGTTATTGTTGTCTCAGTTTTTTCGATTTTTTTCACAAGCATGTCAATTGCCAATTTACCCATTGATACCTTGTCAATCTTTACCGTAGTCAGCGGAGGATCTGTATACTGGGAAAGAATTATATCGTCAATTCCTATAACAGAAATGTCGTCAGGGATTTTCAATCCGTGATCCTTTATGCATCTCATAGCTCCAATGGCATATATATCTGCCGAACAAAATACTGCTGTGGGAACCTTTCCGTAATTAAGAATATTTTTCATACAGTTATAAGCGCTGTTTTCATCGTCAGCCTCAATTTGAATCCAGTTTATCGGAAGAACAATCTCGTGTTCTTCAACTGCTTTTTTAAAGCCCGAGAAAGTTTGAGCATTAAAGTGAGCCTGAGAACTTGTTCCTATATATCCAATGTCCTTATGGCCAAGGTCTATCAAATAATTCGTTGCCGTATATGCAGCTTCCGCATAGTCTGCACTAACACTAAGGATATCATGTACAGGAAGATGATTATCAACGACAACGAAGGGTATGTCAAACCTTCGTATGCTGCTTAAAATTAAGGGTTCAACATCACCGTAGAATATTATGCCGTCGACGTCATAGGATTTTATGACGTTAGGAAGCAGCACGTTATTTTCGTTTATTGTTACCGAAGTAAATATAAGGTTATATCCGCGGGATTCAAATTCATGCAATATTATTCTGTTCAAGTCGGAGTAGAAAAAATGCTCCAATGGGGATGCATTTTTTCTGAATAAAACAGCTATGTTATTTGTTTTATTAAATAACAGTCTGCGCGAATTCGGGTTTGGTGTATATTGAAGTTTTTCAACTATATCCAATATTTTTTGCCTTGTCTGCTCGCTGACGCCGGTTCTGTTATTTAGTACTATTGAAACGGCTGATGGAGAAACTCCTGCAATTTTAGCAATTTCTTTTATAGTTAGCTTTGGCATATATAAATCCCTTTCCAAAAAATTATAAATGATTTTAGTAAAATGTATATCCTTATATACAACTATTAAGAACATTATAATTCTAAATCTTTAGAAAATCAATATATAAATGTATGGAGAAGGATCTAATTAGAGAATAGTAAATATTAAATAAGTATAAATATATATTGACAAAGGATAATCAGGATGATATTATTGAATAAAAGCATTTAGTAATCGATTACTGCAGTGCATATGAACTTCACACTTAAATAATGTACTGTTGTATTAATAAGCAAATGTAAAACTAAGCTGTTTGTTGATTTCGTATCTCTAGGCAATATTGCAGCTTGCTGTCGTAATAAGGATCTTTACATCATGTTATGAAGCTAAAATTTCAAAAAAATAAAATGGAGGTCATAATTATGAGTGAAAAACTGGCTATTCACGGGGGTCCCAAAGCAAAAACAACACCAAACATTCCAATGTATCCAGGCGGATTAGAAATAGGAGAAGAGGAAAAGAAGCAGGTGCTTGAAGTCCTTGAGAGGAAGTATCTCTTCAGGTATTATGGACCGGAAGAATACCCGTCCAAAGTAAGAGAACTTGAAAAAGCATTTGCCAAAAAAGTAGGAGCTAAACATGCGCTTGCAGTAAACTCCTGCACTTCTGCATTGATTACGGCACTTGTAGCATGTGGTGTAGGTCCGGGGGATGAAGTAATAGTAAGTGGTTATACTTTCTTTGCGTCCTGTGCCGCTATTGTATCAGCAAAGGCTATACCGGTAATTGCAGAAGTAGACGAAACACTGACAATAGATCCTGATGACATTGAAAAGAAAATAACGCCTTCCACAAAAGCGCTTGTTGTAGTCCATATGAGGGGCGTACCCTGTGATATGGACAGGATAATGGCCATAGCAAAGAAACATAATTTAAGGGTAATAGAAGACGTTGCACAGGCTATGGGAGGAACATACAAGGGTAAGTATCTGGGTACATTCGGAGATTGCGGATGTTATTCATTCCAATACCACAAAATTATAACTGCCGGTGAAGGCGGAATGGTTGTAACAAATGACGACAGGCTTTATGACAGGTGCATGGGATATCATGACACCGCAGCATGCTGGAGACCTGACAGGTTTGCTGAGGAAAGATATGAGGGAGAACTGTTCTGTGGAGTTAACTACAGGATGAGCGAGCTTACAGGAGCAGTAATGCTTGCCCAGTTAGGCAAATTAGACACATTGCTTTCTCTTATGAGAAGGAACCAGAAGAGGATAATTGAACAAATCAAAGATACTAAAGGAATAAAAGTGAGACCCGTAAATGACCCTGAAGGAGATACAGGTATATGCCTTATGTTTTATCTTGACAGCAAAGATAAGGTTAAGAATTTTGTAGAAGCTTTAAGGGCAGAAGGAGTAGAAGCAGCAGGCGTTTATAATTCAGGCATACCTGATTGGCATATTTATGCCCACTGGAAACATGTTATTCAGAAGAAAACACCTACACCTGAAGGATGTCCATGGACATGTCCGTTCCATAAGGGTAAGCCTGTAGAGTATTCAGAGGATATGAATCCAAAGACACTGGAATACTTGAGCAGGGTTGTCCATATTGATATACCGCCTCAGCTCACACTTGAGGACTGTGACATGATAGCAAAAGCTATAAATAAGGTAGCTGCTGAACTCGCGTAGGAGGTGTCTGTTTTGATTAAATTATCAATATGTATTGAGCCTGTCTTAACTGATATTGATTTTTATGACAGGATAAAAGTTGCGGCTGAATTAGGGTTTGACGCGATAGAATTTTGGGATCCGGTAGACAAAGATGTTGCCAAAATTGGCAGGATTGCGGCAGAAAATGACATAGCGGTATCAATTTGCTGTGTGAAAGAAGCCTGGACAAAAAGAATGAATTTTCCTGCTTCCATAGTTGTCAAAAATGTTACAGAATCAATAAAACTGGCCAAAGAAATGGGATGTAATTCGCTGATAGCATTATCCGGCGATGTAGAAGGCAAAGCAGATTCACAAAAGAACATATTAATAGAAAATCTAAAAAGAGTAGCGGAAATTGCCGTAAAAGAAAACGTGACAATCAACCTGGAAGCATTAAACTCACTGGTTGACCACAAAGGATACTACCTGGATTCATCATATGTAGGCTTTGAAATTATCAAGAGTGTCGGATGCGATAATATAAGGCTTCTGTATGATGTATACCATATGCAGATAATGGAAGGAAACGTAATTGAGAATGTAAGCAAAAACATAGATTTTATAGGCCATTTCCATTCAGCAGGAGTACCGGGAAGGCATGAACACTTCAACGGAGAAAATGATTACAAAAATATTCTGAAAGCCATTGAAAAAGCAGGATATAACAGGTACTTCGGATTAGAGTACTGGCCTACCTACGATCATAAGAAATCTCTCGCGGATGTCAAAAAGTACCTTATAGGGTAAAAATAAAAAATAAGGGGCATTCCTTAATACTTAAGGAATGCCGCCTGTTTAGAAAGGAGTTAGACATATGTCCCAATTTAAGTTTACAGCTGGACCATGGAATGTCCATGAAGGAGCGGATGCATTTGGCCCTGGAGTAAGGCCAACCATACCATTTGAAGAAAAGGTAAAAAAGTTTGCTGAGATTGGCTTGTCCGGTGTACAGTTCCACGATGATGACGCGGTTCCTGACATGAACAATATGACTG
>DULF01000118.1 GCA_012840535.1 Clostridiaceae bacterium | reverse complement strand
CAGGCAAAACAGTTGGTCCAAAAATATATTTTGCCTGCGGAATTTCAGGTGCGATCCAGCATCTTGCCGGTATGTCTTCTTCTGACATAATCATAGCAATAAACAAAAATCCGGATGCGCCGATATTCAAGGTTGCAACTTATGGTATTGTAGGAGACGTTCTTGAAGTGTTGCCTGCGTTGATAAACGAATTCAAGAGCAGGCTGCAATAAACAAAAAAGACGGTTTTTGCTTTAATAGCCTAAACCGTCTTTTATTTTCCTTATTACTTCATTTATCATTTCATAACTAAATCCTCTATGGTGAAGAAAAGAAATAATCCTCTTTACTATCTTTTCATCACGCAGATCATATTTTCCAAACTTTTTTCGGGCAAGGTTTTCAGCTATAACACTCTCGTCAGGTTTCCAATCTGCCATGACTTCGTCAATATCCTCTTCTCTGATTCCCTTGTTTAAAAGTTCAAGCTTAAGAAGTCTTTTGGATTTTGGCTTTAGTTTACTCCTGTCGAAAATATATTTTTGAACATAAAGCTTATCATTAATATACCCCAGTGATTTGAGCTCCTCAACAACTCTGTCAGCAGTTTTGCTGTCATAGCCTTCATTTAAGAGCTTCAAGTATACTTCCTTTTCATTTCTGAGTTTCATGGAAAGATATTTTACAGCAGCGGATTTTGCCCTTCTGAAATTAACCTCATTTTTTATATAGTCAATTTCATCATCAGTAATCTCTCTCTCTTCATACAGGTTCAAACTTAGATAATCCTCTTCGGAAATTGTAAAAGACGGCTGATTGTCTACAAATACCGTAAACCTGTCTTTGTTCTTTTTATTCCTTTCAATTGCCGTTATTTTCATATTTTCCCCCGCTTTTTATAACATGGGCGTGGAAATCACGCCCATGTTTCAAACCAACTGTTTTTTCATAGCTTTACATAATATTATACATCATCCAGTTCTTCTTCATCATCACTTACTACGTGGGCTTCCATACTTTTTGCGAAAGCCTCACTGTAATTCTCTCTGATTTTAGTTTCAATTTCCTTCATAAGTTCCGGATTTTCCTTAAGGTACTGTTTTACGTTTTCCCTTCCCTGTCCTAATCTCTGACCGCCATAGGAAAACCAGGCGCCGCTTTTATTAATTATATCAAGAGTCACTGCAACATCAAGTATGTTTCCCTCTTTGGAAATTCCTTCTCCGTATATTATATCAAATTCTGCTTCTTTAAAAGGCGGGGCAACTTTATTTTTTACAACCTTAACCCTTGTTCTGCTTCCAATAATCTCATTGCCTTGCTTAAGAGTATCTACCTTTCTCACGTCAAGCCTAACTGATGAGTAAAATTTTAAAGCCCTTCCTCCAGGAGTTGTTTCTGGGTTGCCAAACATTATTCCGACTTTTTCTCTTAACTGGTTTATAAAAATTGCAGTCGTTTTTGATTTGCTGATGACACCGGCCAGTTTTCTTAAAGCCTGGGACATCAACCTTGCCTGCAACCCAACATGGGGATCTCCCATCTCGCCGTCAATTTCTGCCTTTGGGACCAAAGCTGCAACTGAGTCAATAACAATTACATCAATTGCTCCACTCCGCACTAGGGCTTCAGCAATCTCAAGGGCCTGCTCTCCTGTATCCGGCTGTGAAACTATGAGATTATCTATATCAACGCCCAGTTTCTTTGCATATACAGAATCAAGAGCATGTTCAGCGTCGATAAACGCAGCTTCTCCGCCTGCTTTTTGAGCTTCTGCTATTATATGGAGGGCAACTGTTGTTTTTCCTGATGATTCAGGTCCGAAGATCTCAACAATTCTTCCCCTTGGCACACCTCCCACTCCCAGGGCTATATCAAGTCCTAATGCGCCTGTTGGAATTACTTCTACATTGAGGTGGGCGTTTTCACCAAGTTTCATTACGGCCCCTTTCCCAAACTGTTTTTCTATTTGATTCAAGGCCATTTCAAGCGCTTTCTTTTTTTCTATCATAACCAGGGTAATCCTCCTTAATTATATTAATCGAACGTGTGTTCTTAACATATTATATACTATAAAACTAAATAAGTCAATGATAATTTTGAAAAAATTACCATGTTTTTTGACAAAATTTTAATTTTTTTTCATTAATTTTTTTACTCTCAATCTGATTGTTTCGTACATGTACACTGCCTCATCAACCTTTAATACAAGCACTGTAGCAAAGTATATCAAAGCGCCTACTGATATGGCGGCTATAAGGTACAAAACCTGTAAAAACTTTGATGCTGTATTAAAATCCATAACGTTCGAAAGCAAAAACACTGCCAGCCCCATTATCCCAGAAGCCAGAAAAGTCTTTAAAAGAAAGACACAAAAGCTTTTTAAGTTGATGCTGTCCACTTTTTTGTTCAAAATAAAAATCAGTATAAACGCATTTATTGTACTTGTAATAGAATAGGCCAAGGCCATGCCCTCAACGCCAAGTGATGTGTACCTGTAAAACAAGTAGCATATTGCAAGATTCATCAGAATTGTACCTGCACCAACATATAAAGGGGATTTTGTATCATTTACGGCATAAAACGCCCTGCTCATGGTTGCCACTATTGATTGTGTGATCAGGGCTACAGAAAAAAATACAAGAATCCTGCTGGCAAGTGTCACATACTCAGGATAAAAGCCTTTGGACCATTGAAATATAGTCCTGATTACAGGTTCACTTAATACAACCAGCCCGGCTGCTGAAGGAATACTCAAAAGAAGTATTGACTTCAGGCCTTTATTAAGAATATCCTTGTAGTCCTTTACATCTCCAACCGCATATCTTGCAGACATGGTTGGCAGTATCGCTATACCGATTCCCTGGGCAAATATCCCATATGGCATCTGCCAGGTAGTATCAGCCATATTAAAAGCATTTACGCTTCCAGGTGATCTGAACAGGGTTACAAACATTGCAGAAATAATAACGTTTACCTGGTTAATTGTGGATGACAACAGCGAAGGAACTGCGAGGTTAAAAAGCCTTTTAAATCCCGGGTGCCTTAAATAAATCCTGAACCTGTAATATTTTAAATTCCTAACTGCAAAGGACAGTTGAAAAAGAAAATAAACAAAGGAGCTTAACATTACGCCAAAGGCGACAAGCTCAACGCTGTACCTGCTTAAAAAGAAGAGGCTCATTATGCTGCCAATGTTATAAATCACGGGTCCGTATGATGAAGCGGCAAATCTCTGGTACGAGTTAAGCACGCCATTTGTAAGGCCGGCAAGCATGATAAACGATACTGAAGGAAACAGTATCCTTGTCAGCCTGACAGTCAGTTTGATTCCTTCTTCATCAAAGCCCCGGGCTATTAACGGAACAAATTTGGGAGCAAAAATTATGCCTACAACGCAAATAAAAACCATCGACAGGCACACAACATTTATAAATGTGCCGACAGCCTTCCATCCTTCCTCCTCTTCGCCCCTCTCGAGATAACCTGTAAGCACCGGTATAAGGGCGGCTGCAATAGCGCCGCCCACCAAAAGATTATACATCAAATCAGTCATTTTGAAAGCCATTATGTAGGAATCAGCTACAACCTTTTCAGTAAGCTTGTTGGGTATAAGCATGACCCGAAAGTATCCTGTAATCCGGCTTATTACAATTGAAGACATTACTATGAAAGCTGCTGAAGTAAGGTTTCTCTTTTGTTTCAATTTTTATTTAACTCCTCTCCGACAAACATTTATCCGTTCACTGGCAGTTTCAATGCATACCTTCTTACCATATCAAAAACATTGTGCGCTGTTACGTTTCTTATTCTTCTTCTGTCTCCCCAGAGCCTAAGTTCCCTGCAATAAGTTTGTGTACCGTCTGAAAGAGCTGTAAAGACCAGTCCTACGGGCTTTTGAGGAGTGCCGCCCCCCGGTCCTGCAATACCTGTTATTGACACACCGATATCAGTATCCGCAGCTTTTCTCACACCCTCAGCCATCTCAACAGCGGTCTCTCTGCTCACGGCTCCATGCTTTGCCAAGGTCTCAGCCTTAACCCCAAGATGCTCCATTTTTGCCTCATTGCTGTATGCTATAACAGCCCTGTTAAATACCTTTGATATTCCGGGTATTTCTGTCAGTCTTGCTGATACAAGGCCACCTGTACACGACTCGGCAATGGATATGGTTAAATTATTATCCATAAGAAGCTTTGCAGTCACTTCTTCAAGACTTTCATTATCGACGCTGTATACCACATCCCCAAGCCTTGCTTTAATTTGTTCCACCACTGGAGCAATAATATCTGCCTCTGCCTCGCCCTTATCGTACTTGGCAGTAACCCTTAATGTCACTTCTCCTTCCTTCGCATAAGGGGCAATTGTGGGATTTGTCTGGTTATCTATTATATCTGAAATTTTATCAGCAACGGCTGATTCACCCATTCCAAATATTCTTATAAATTTTGATTCAAGCCTGTAGTTTGAAAATCTCATAAAATAAGGGATAACAGTTTCTTCAAACATTGGCCTCATTTCCTGCGGAGGTCCCGGGAGCATTACAACTATTTTCCCGTCAGTTTCTATTATGCAGCCCGGAGCAGTGCCGTTACTGTTTTTCACAATTATGCTCCCTTCCGGAAGATATGCCTGCTTTATATTATTCTCTGTCATTGGCCTGTTCATTCTATTAAAAAAATCCTTCATAACCTGAAGGCACTCTTCATTGAGGACAAGTTTTTTATTAAGAACCTCACATACCGTTTCCTTTGTCAGGTCGTCTTTTGTAGGCCCAAGTCCGCCGGTGAGAATAACAACATCTGAACGTCCAAGCGCTATATTCAAACATTCCTTAAGCCTTCCGGGATTATCTCCTACAACACTCTGGTAATAAACGCTTACACCTACATCTGGAAGCCTCATGGAAATATACTGGGCATTGGTGTTAACAATCTGCCCCATCAAAAGCTCAGTACCAACCGATATAATTTCCGCTTTCATAAACTGTAGTACCACCTTCCTTCTCTCATATTATACCAGTTTAAACATGATACAATCAATTTTTTATTAATATTACGAGTAAAAAATAATTCGTGTATAGGTTATTTTTATTCATACATTGTAATATAGTAAACACAACAAACAAATGTGTAAATTTGAAAGCGGAAGAAACAAATACTGGTCCTTTTCAAGGGAATACTAATATTTTCAAATGATGTAAGTATTTTAGAATCAATTAAACTAATAAAATGAATTGCATGCATTTACTAATAATTTGTATAAATGCATGCAATTCACGTATTGGTAATACTAATAGTTTATTTGAATTATTTTCAACTTTTTATAACCTTACTGTTTAGTCAGCCTTACATCATCAATAAGCACTGTTGTACCGCCGGGCGAATCTACATAAAACCCTATATCAATAACTCCTGTAGTTACGTTTATATTTTCATAGCTTATATATTTCCAGGTACCGGTAATTGGCAGATTTATATCAATCCTGCTGCCACCATACGCTGATATCTCAGCTCTTGCTATGTTTGGAGTTGTATTGAATACTCTTACCCATGCTTCAAATTTATATGTCCCGTTTGGAACTGATATCTGCTGATGGATGCTTTGCTGATATGCAGAACCAAGCCAAAAATATGCTCTCTTTTCTCCTGTCCATGGAGATTCTGGCGGGTTTGGACCGGATCCGCTGTCAACTCCGTAAGCAGTTTCCTGTCCATATGGATGCCACTCCGTCCAGTTAAATGAATATCCATATGGTCTGTCAAATCCTCCGTTATCAAGAAGATTCTTTTCAGATTCAGGCGTGCCTGGTGTTGACAAAGATATGAGAATCCGGTCAATATTTACATGACCGCTGTCATCTAAATCAAAACGATACTTGATTGTATTCTTTCCAGCATTCAATGACAGCGTCTGTTCATAATCCGACCATATATTCCAGTCTGCGCCTGGACTTATCAAAGTTGCTGTGTCAACGTCAATGCCATTCACATATGTGCTCAATGTTCCAGTATTCATTGTGCCATTAGCATATCTGAGTGTAACCTTGTAATTGCCTGCTGTCGGAACATGTACAATAAACTCTGCTTCAGAACCAACGGTTTCAAATCCATCAACAAATCCTGATCCTGAATAGAACCAATGGTCTCTGTCTACAGCAGCTCCACCTGACAGAATTGCAGACTCTGCTTCATACTTTGCAACTACAGGCTCAAATGGCACTGTAATATAATCAATATTGACATTTCCTGTATCTCCTGCATCTTCATAATACTCATATCTGATGATATTGTTTCCGGCAGTAAGCGGTAAAATTTCAGTCTGGGTAGACCATGTATCCCAATCTGCCAAGGCAGGTAAGCTTGTTTGCTTTATTCGTGTCCCATTTACAAATATACTAAGTGTCTTGGTTGAACCGGTTCCATTTGCATATCTCAGACTAACTGCATAGTCGCCGCCTGTTTTCACGTTAACATAAAATGTTGTTGCTGCACCTGCGTTATGATAGCCATCAACAAATCCGAACCCTGAATAATTATTATGATTATTATTTATAGAAGCTCTTGTTGAAACGGTCTTTCCAGACAATGAAGCTTCTTCAGCTTCATATTTATATGAAGTTGCACCTGAAGATGTATCACCTGTAATAATAACTTCTTTGTCTGAAAGACTGGCAGCAGCTAACTTGATGTAAGTAACTTCACCGTATATATCACGTCCTATAGTCCATCCTTCCCCGCTTGCCGCTTTAAGAGCGTTAAGGTCCGCATAATAGGTCAGATTTGAGTCGTTTAGTTTTACATTTGTTCCTGCCTTATTATGCACCTGAACTATATAGTACTGTAGTGGAGAATTGTATGAACCGGTTTTTGCTTCAATATTAAATCTTATTCCATTGGCACCATTATCCTGTACCGTCATTTTTTGCTTCATATAAACTCCGTTTTCATAATCATAGGTTTCACCGTCGTCATCATAATATGTGAAACTTGTCTGAATCACATCAGGAAATACATCAACAAATACAGTAGTGATATCGCTTTGTCCAATATAGTCAAGGGCCTTCTGGGAAGGAATTATTGCTCCCTTCTTTACAAATAACGGGATATCGGTCCATGTTTCTGCTTCAACCGGGTATTTTATCGTCTGTCCGCCGAAATATACATCTCCTCTGAAATAGTCAATCCATGTTCCCTCAGGAAGATATATTTCCTTCAAAGTTGAACCCTGTTCAAGTACCGGAGCTACAAGCATCCAATCACCGAACATCCATGCAAGGAGATAATTGCTGACATTATTGTCTGACGGATAATCAAACAGCAGCGGCCTGACCAATCCTACACCTGATTCAAATGCACTTCTTTCATAAGAATAAATATATGGCATTAATTTATTTCTCAAGTGAATTGTGAATTTTGATACTTCTTCTGCAGTGCTGCCATAATACCATGGTTGACGTTGATGGTATCTGTTGGCATGCACTCTGAAAACAGGTGTAAAAGCACTGAACTGCATCCATCTTGTATAAAGTTCAGGGCTTGGGTCAGTGCTCCAGGGATTAAAGCCACCTGTATCCATTCCCCATTTTGCCTGCCCGAGGTTAATCATTGACAACATCCTTTCACGTTGTTCCTGCATTCCTGCATCGGATAATGAATTTGAAAAATACGTTCCAATATCCCCGGACCAGGTAGTATAGCCATATCTTTGCGCACCTAAATAGAAGTTTCTGTTGGTTGACCAAACCCTTTTTGCTGAATAGCTTCTTTGTCCTTCATAGATAGCTTGCTGCATATGCAGGCCCTGAAATGGACCAAACCAGAAGTCATATGGAGGTGCAGAAGTCTTTCCAGCTTCATCATTCCAGAAACCTACCAGTCCTTTATCAAATGCATCTTTTAAGTTATTCCAGTACCAATTTCTCATATCACTGTTATAAAAATCAAGATCTCTCACAAGTCTGTCTCCAAAATAGTCTCCATATTCACTTCCATATGGATACCAATACCCATTGGTTTCTGCATCTGCAGCTTGTGTAGTTGTCGTTCCATCTTCAGTTTTTACAATGATTCTTGGCTTCATAATACCAATCATTCTTATGCCTTTATTGTCCATAATCTGTTTTAGTGCCGTGCTTGATGCATCAGGGAAATTCGTGGTATTCCATGTAAATTCGCCATAATTGCTCTCACCCCAGTTTTTCCAATCATAGTCAAAAGCATATGCATCAATTGGTATGTTCTTTGCTCTGTATGTGTCTACAATATCAATCAATTCACTCTGGTCAATATCCCATTCAAAATTCATAAAACCCATTGACCATTTCGGTAACATTGGTGCCTTTCCAGATATTTCGCTTACACCGTTCATAATTTCCTTGGGATCACCAAATATAATATAGTATTCAACATCAATTTTATTGTAGCGGCGCTTTTCGAAATTACCATAATACATTTCCATTTTATTTGATATGCTGTCTGTATAAGCATAGCCTCCATCAGTATCGAAGAGTATTCCATATCCCGATGTACTCCATATTAATGGAGCTCCACCATCGCCCTGATATCCTGCATGAATTTGATGGGCAGTGTCATTCCTCAGCATATCGCCAGAACCCTCAAGAAAATCATAGGATCTTATACCGTAAAGATTATGTCCACTATTTCTTACAAATCTGATACCATTATAATATACTCCTCCGGAAGAAGGCTCCCAGAACAAAATTGTCCCATCAGGTTTTTTAGCTGTTAGTCTGCATGGGTTTTTAGATATCTCAATTCTCATTTTGCCAGTTGTTATTACAATTGGGTCTCCTGAAGTATCTATTGTTGCTCCAACTGGATCCCATGTCTTGTTAGGATCAAGTATAGGAGTATCATCACTCGGTTCGATACCATTAGGCCTGTAATTAACCATAATAATGTTATCTTCACATACTTTAAGTACTAATATGTCGTCTCCTGGATTATCACCATTGTCTATAGTCAGAGTAATTGTATCTCCGTTTACGTCGCTTGAAATGACATTCCCAAGTGAATCTGAGTACTGGTTGGCATATAACACCAGGTTATCAAGGTTAATTGCACCGCTGTTGCCCTGGTCAAAGCTGATCTTTACCCTGTTGATTCCCTTGTTTAACAGCAGATTTACTGATACAGTGTTCCATGTATCCCAATCTGCAGTTTTTGGCATTTCCACATTTGTAACTTTCGTATTGTTTACATATATTGCTCTTGATGCATTTGTCGCTCCTGCAGAATACCTTATGTCAACTTTATATAATCCTTCAGTCTTTGCATATATATCGAATTCGACAGAATCTCCCTGAGTCTCGAATTGATCCACAAATCCTGTTCCCATGTAATCTATGTGATCTGTGTCGACTGCTACATTGTTGTGCACAGCAAATTCAGCTTCATACGGAGCCTTGTTAACGCCGTCAATAATTACGGTTCTTTCTGATCCCGGGTCAAGCTTGATATATGCCAAAAGCTTTTCAGAATCATAATACCATCCAGTATTTGCACTTTGGAATGCAGCAAAGCTGCTATATTCAGTTAAAGCCACCGCATCAACCTCTACTGACGACGGCTTTGATGCAAACACCTGCAATGTACTCGTAATATCAATCTGCGGTATTGTAATTTCTATTTTGTTTTCTTTGAATTTCTCTGAAGCAGATATTGTCCTTGTTACAGAATTTACATAATCATACCAGTCATATGTTGTGTTCCCGTCGGGATAAACTCTGAAAGTAATATTATTATAGCTGCCAAGATCGTTTCCAATGGAACCGCCGATTTCATAAGATGAATTCAGATTCATCGGTATAATGCTTCCTGACTTAACAAATACCGGTATTGTATCTACAGGTGCATAGTATGATATTGTCCTGGCACCAGGCCTTTGAGCACCCCACCAGAAGTCTATCCATTCCGTATCAGGTAAATAGATATCTTTGTCTACTTCCCCCTGGTTTACAATAGGAGCAACTAAAAGGCTCCCGCCAAGCATGTACTGGAAAGTCTGATCATATGCATTAGGATCATCAGGAAACTCAAAGCTCATATGCCTCATCATGGGAACACCATTATCACTTGTGTATTTTGCTTCTGTATACAATTAGATTCATCCTTATGTTGGCAAACTTCCTGTATACAGTGAGGCATTCATAATCTGAAAGACGAGCTGCAGCATTCCACGGAGTTCTTGCATGGCTTGGGTATGGGTCACCACTCTGTTCGGAATGAAGCTGCATGATAGGAGAAAACGCAGCCTGGGCACTGCTTCTCTTATACAATTCAGCACTTGGATATATATCATTACCAAATCCCGCCATGTCCCATGTAACAAAAGGAACACCAGACATTGAAGCACTCAGCATTGATCTTATTGCATCCTGAAAAGCAGAAAATGTTGACCTTTGGTCTCCGTTCCATGTTACTGGGTGAAGGTGTGCCGATGAGTTCCCCGATCTACTGAAAATTAGTGTATCCTCTCTTTTGCTTTTTACATATTCATGGTATGCCAGCAGATATTGGGCAGGATATGCATTCCACAACTCATCACCTTTTTTGCCGTCACTTGATGTAGTAGTCCTATAATATACAAATTCTCCTTCGTCACATTTAAAACCGTCAATTCCAATATCATCAAAAAGATAGTCCCTCTTTGAAAACCACCAATCTTTTGCATCTTCATTTGTGAAATCGGGCAGCAGACTTTCCTGGAACCAAGCTGGAGGTATCCTGTATACTCCTCCGCTTCCATCTCCTAAAACATACCCCTGTTGAATTGCATATGCTTCGTCATTGTCCTTCTGCGTATGCGGCGTTAATGTATGCTTTAATACAGGTGCCTGCCATAAAAGCACCCTTATGTTATTATCGTGAGCATAATCTACAAGACCAACAGGATCAGGCCATCTACCGCCAAATGTAAAATCGCTCAATGTAAAAGCTTCATTTCCCGGTTTGGGAGTGTAACTTGCGTCATTAAAGATATAGTAAGTGTTTTCATCACTCCATGCTTCAAGAACAATAGCTGAAGTCGGAATATCATAGTTTATTGTTGCTGCAATCTGATCCTCTACTTCCGATTGCTTATCCCACTCGTTTGCTGATATTATTGGACCAAAAGCCCATACCGGAGGTAAAACAGGTTTTCCGGTAATGTCGTAATAGTCCTGAAGAATAGTTTTAAAATCCGGACCTGTAAACAGATAAAAATCTAATAATTTGTTTACGTCTCCGCCCGCATCTGCCCTTATTGTGCATTTATCTGCTTCATCAGTTGCTATCCTAAACTGTGCATAATATGTGGAGTTAAGATAGAACCCATATTTGTTGCTGTTCAGATAAAAAGGTATAGGAAGATATGCTTTATCATTCTGGTCTTTGTACCAGTTTACACAATAAATATCTACATTGGTTCCCCTTTTATCAAGATTGTTGTACCTTTGACCAAAACCGTAGAACTTTTCATTCGCAGGTGTGTAAAAGTTTTCTTCAACTGCTTCAACTCTGCTTGTTCCATCTGTCAGGAAAGCCAGGCTCCTTCCTGACGTCCTGTCGTATTCTTTTGCTATTAATGTAACTCCATCACTTTTATATACTTCAAGCTGATATGGATTTTTATTAATTTTAAGCTTGATATCTGAAGTGCTCAACCATATATGTGTCGCCTGGTCATCCACAGTAAAACTGGCACTACCGGTTGCAGTTGCGCCAACTCCGTCGGGAGCAAACTGAAGCCTGAAATAATCTGGTTCAGGAAAGCAAATATTGATTTTAGGCGTAAAGTTTCCGCTATGAGAATTGCAAATAAGCTCAAACCTGTTACCTAATGCCGTGTAGCTGATTACATCCGTAACCCAGTCCCAGCCTGTAACAGTAAAGGTGAATGGTCCAATTGTCTTTTCATTGGCACCGTCTTTATTTGCATGTACAGTATAACTTATTATATCTCCTTTGTTAAAGCTCCCCAGCTTTGCTTCCCAGTACGAATTGTTGCCCTCGTTGTACTTCCATTCCCCACCGACATCCGGTTGTGGTATTCCATTTTTTGTCCAGGTAATCCATGTGGCTTGTCCAGGTTCTATAGGCCATGTTGTAAGCTTTATATATACGTCTTCACCAGCAGTAGGATCTCTTGGATATCTTTCACACTTTTCAATTGACAACATTTCATTTTCTGAATAGAGATTCTCATAACCAAGTGGATTATGCCAGACACCGTCAATTGCGAAAACACTGCTGAAATTGAATAACAGTATTAACAAAATCACAATAATCTTGACAATCAGATGGTTCTTAAAAACTTACCGAACATTCACATACTCCCCTTTCATATTTTAGTAATGATTACATGATTTGTAATATTATGGTAATACCATGCAGACCATCCCCTTTCCGTGAAAAAAACAAATTTTTTAATTAATCCACCAGAGGTAATCATGTAAATAATTATCTATACTTGTTACAAAAACAAAGCAGCAAGGAAGTAATAACAATTTCTTAAAGAATTAAAGATGTTTTTTTCAAATTGCCGTTTCAAGCATAAGTTGAACTGATTGCTGTTTCAAGTGTGAGTTGAACTGGTTTCATACCGGGCAAGGAATATCATTTGCTTATTCCTTGCCCTGGAAATATTTTTTTCATATCCAATTAAAAGCTAACTAATCCTTTAGTATTTTAATCTTTCAAGATACTGCCTCGTCCATTCTTCCTCAGTTTTAGCAATACCAAGGTCTTCGCATTTCTTCAGCAACCTGTTATAAGCATCGACACATTCCTGTTCGGTTTTTGAGAGTATTACTTTCATCATTTCCTCGTCAAGGGACAGGCTGACATTAGTCCATGCTTTTCCTGCATCTGAGCTTCCGTCAAGATTTAATATTGATAAAGCTGTACCGTCAAAAGCATACTTTTCGGCAATCGTCCTGTCTATTTTTCTTTGTCCTTTTTCTTCCTGTATTTCAGGGTTATATTTCTGATTCTGGTTAAACGTTATATACCAGACACCTGTTCTTTTGGAATAACCATCCCAGTCAGCTGTAAGCTGATCAAATACGCCTTCTTTGAGCTTGGGCATTCCGTCAACCCATTCCCATGTTTCTCCTTCAATCCCATAAAACGATATGGCCTGACCCAGCGGGCTCAAGTAGAAATCAAAAAACTTAATAGCCCTTTCAGGATTCTTGCAGTTCTTGGTTATTACGGCAACATTCCAGCCTATTGTAGAATAGCTGTCAACATAAGGTGTTACACCAGGTTTCCCTGCCGGAGGTTCTATAGCTTTGAAATATACATTTGGATCAATAGCTTTCAGTGGGTTATTTACCTGGTCCCAAAGATTCCATATCCATCCGAAATCAACTGCATATTTCCCTTTTGCCAATGCCTGAAGTTGTTCTTCACCTTTATAAGTGAAAATATCAGTATCAAAAAGTTTTTCTCTGTAAAGCCTGTTTAAAAATTTCACAGCTTCAAGAACGTCAGGATTTCTTAGATAAAACTTCACTTTTTGCTCCTTTTCATCAAAGTACTTATACTCTCTGATCTGGTTCCCCCAGAGGTTTGCAAGCATTCCTACTATATCGGCTTTTCCTGTATAAGAGAAGGGATATACCTTCTGTCCATTGAATTCAAAGTTTCCTTCTTTTACTTTAACCAGATAGTTGTATAAATCATCTATTGTCTTGATTTCCGGTGAACCAAGAGCCTTATATATGTCGATCCTGACATTTAGTGTACCACCAACCGACTGTTGTCCTTTGTCACTAAACCAATTGGGTATGCCATATAAATGACCGTCAGGATGCTTAAGATTTCTAACTGTTGATTCAGGTATATATTCTCCAAGAAGCTTCGGACAGTCATATTGTTCGGTAAGCACATCTATTGCGTATAACGCGCCGGCGCTTACATAATTGTGCCACACGGCGTTCCTGTCCATCCACATTATTTCAGGATAATCCTTTGATATCAGCATAAGGTTTGCCTTTTCATTTCCGTCACCGGTAGGAGCTGACAAATCAAAGCTTACACCTGTAAGCTCGGTCATTTTCCTTGAAGCCGGATCCTCTCCCCATTTTATATTGAACCAGTCGTACATCCACATGGCTTTAAAAGTAATTGGTTCAAGCTCTTCTTTTTTCTCATCCTCCGCTCCTCCCTGGGTAGTCTCTTCAGGCTTCGTTTCAGTCACTGCACTCTGTTCCGAGGAAACACTGTCTTTTTCTCCATCCTTGTTGGTACTGCCACACCCGGATGCCACCACAATTGTCATTATAAGCAGCATGACAGCAGCAATAAATCGCCTCATCTTTAACATACTGTAAATACCTCCTTTTTATTTATAATATGTTTTATATTTCCACCCCAATTTGGGGGTAGTTGATCACGTTTCAAAGTCTTCCTTTCACCTGAGACTTGTACAGCTCATTCTAAAATTATTCTTTTCCCTTAAAGTTCACATTGTTCTTTTGTTCAGCCTTTAATAGAACCAATCATAATACCTTTTGTGAAATATTTTTGAAATGCAGAGTATATAAAGATGATCGGTAATGTTGTTACAATAACTGTTGCGCATTTAATTGTGAGTTCCGAAGCTGCCATTCTGTCTATTAACTGTGCTTCCAAGCCGCTGCGTTCCCTCACCTGGGCAAATGCAAGTATCCTGTACAAATATGTCTGCAAAGGATACAGTTTTTCATTTGAAATAAACAGGTAAGCATCAAACCAGGCATTCCACTGGTCAACACCGACAAAAATACAGATTGTCGCTATTATAGGCATTGATATCGGGATAATAATCCTGAAAAATATCGTGAAAAGACTGCATCCGTCAATTTTTGCCGACTCTTCAATTTCTGTAGGAAGCTGCTGAAAATAAGTCTTCATGAGAACCATATACCAGACATTTATCAGGTTCGGCAGAATGTATACCAGGAAATTGTTTGTCAGATGCAGATCACGATAAACCAGGTAGTGTGGGATTATACCTCCATAGAAAAACATTGTAAAAACGCAGATAATAAGGTATATCTTTCTCCCGATAAGGTATTTTTTGGACAGTCCAAAGGCAAAAATTCCCGTACACAAAACTGTTCCGATTATCCCGAGAATAGTTTTTATAATGCTGATTATTGCTGCATTAAGTATGTTTGAGTCGGAGAATACAACTTTATAACTCTTAAGTGAAAACACCCTTGGCCACAAGTAAATACCACCCCGTGCCGCATCAATACCGCTGTTAAGCGAAATGGCGGCAGTGTTTAAAAAGGGGTAAAGGGTCGTAATGCACACGAACACCATTAAAATTGTATTGAAGAAGTCAAACAGCTTTCCTCCCAAGGACTTTTTCATTTTTACCTCCGCTACCATATGCCCATTTCATTTTTGTTTGCAACCCAATTGCTAGCCCACACCATGAAAAATGCAACTACACTCTTAAACATGCCTATGGCTGTTGCATAATCATACCGTCCCTGTTTTATTCCTGCATCGTAAACATAAGTATCAATAATATTTGAAACATCACCGACCATGGGATTCCTGAAAACAAATATCTGATCAAATCCTGCTTCCAGGATGCTTCCCATGCGAAGAACAAGCATTATAACTATTGTCGGCAAAATGGAAGGTATGGTAATATAAATGGTTTTCTGTAGACGATTTGCACCATCAATCTCAGCTGATTCATATATCTGGGGATCAACTCCGGATATGGCCGCCATGTAGATAATAGCACCCCATCCCATTTCCTTCCAGTTATCGGTTATTATCAAAATAGGCCAGAAGTATTTTGATTCTCCGATAAAATGAATAGGTTCTTCAATTAACCCAAGGTTTAACAGAATAGAGTTTATTGTACCGCCATCCTTTGATATAACAACTGAAATCAGTCCATAGCATACCACCCATGAAATAAAATGCGGAAGGTAGGATATTCCCTGTACAAATGACCTTGCTTTTGATGACTCTATCTCATTTAACAACAAGGCAAATATTATAGGCACTGGAAAAGTGAAAACTATTTTCAATAAGCTTATTCCGACGGTATTCCTCATAACCTCTCCAAAATACGGCGAAGTAAAGAATTCATAAAAATGCTGAAATCCTACCCATTCGCTTTCCCATATACTCCTAGTTATGTCAAAACTCTTAAATGCAAGCTGAAGTCCATAAATAGGCAGGTATTTAAAAACAATCAGAAGCAGTATGCCCGGTATTACCATCAACTGAAGCTCTTTCTGGGCTAAAAGCCTTGAAATAAGCGATTTCTTGGGTCTGTAAGCTTTATTTATATTTATTTCGATTTGTTGCATTTCCATAACGGGGTTTCTCAACTTAATACATCCTCCCAAAATGAATTGTCCTAGTGCCCGGGTAAAGCTTAACCAGGATATCGTTATTCCTTATGGTGTAAGCATCGGATTCTGTTTCCGTCAAACTGCATGAATGAGTAATACTACATCCGGTAAAGCACACGATATCACCGGTGTAAATCAGACGGTATCCGTTCCTGATTATCAAGAATACCGGGTAATTGCCAGATGAACTGAAGTTTATTGACAATCCGCTTTCACAGATACCTGCCTCAATATTTATAACGTTGCCATGGTAGTCCTCATAAACGTATTTTGCTATACCAGTAATAAAAATCATGAAACAAAGATTTGTATATTTGTCAGTTTGATTCCCGACATGACTGAACAACTCCAGGCTGTTTGACAGATTCAGCGGTATAATGCTGTTTTCTTTCATAAACACGGGTATTTCGTCCAGCTCAGTTCTTACTTTTAAAAACCTGCCGCCTTCTTCAGTCTTGTTGCTGAACAAGTCAATCCATAATCCGTCAGGCAAATATATATCTTTATAAATGCCGTTCTCCTCCATTACAGGAGCTACCAGCAGGCTGTCTCCAAAAAAATACTGCTGGTCCAGGTCTTCGCAATTCCTGTCGTCAGGATACTCAATAAACATCGCTCTCATAAGGGGTATGCCGGTCCTGCTGCTTATTTTCGCCTGAGCTGTTATATACGGCAGAAGATTCATTCTCAAATCGGCATATTTCTTAAAGGTTTCTATAACCTTTTCATTTCCGGTTTGTTTTGCGAGATTCCATGGAGTTCTGTCCTTATTCAGCTCTCCGGGAGCAGTATGGTATTGCATTACAGGACAGAAGGCCGCCATTCCTGCAGACCTTATAAACAGTTCCGGTGTCGGAATATCACCGTCAAATCCGGCTATATCCCAACCCCAAAATGGAATTCCTGATGCTCCGCAATTTAAGCCTGCTCTTACTGAAGCGCGAAAAGCTTCAAAGGTTGACTGTTCATCTCCTGCCCAGTGAAGTGGAAATTTTTGAATTCCGGTATAACCAGATCTGCTGAACGTAATTTTATCTTTACCTCCGTGTTTTTTCAAAAACTCATTGTAAGCTTTAATATAATAATAGGGATATAAATTCCTCATTTCAGCGCCGGTTTTCCCATTATGGAATCTTAGGCATTTTCCAAAAACGCATTCGCCTCCGTCAGTTTTAAAGCCGTCTATTCCAATATCTTTTATTAGGTAAAGTCTTTTATTGAGCCACCATTCCGCTGCATTGGGGTTCGTAAAGTCAGGTATTAGGCTGCCGTCAAACCATTCAAAATAAGGAATGCGGTATGGGCTGCCGTCTTCATACTTCACGCAATATCCATTTTTGAGCATTGTCCTTTCATCTTCATCCCGCTGCTCGTGCTTGACTCCATGCATGTATTTCTGAACCGGGGCCTGCCAGAGCAATATCCTTATTCCTTCGTCATGCAATTCTTGTACCATTCCTTTAGGGTCAGGCCATTTTCCATCTTCGGGAAAAGTAAAATCTTCATATTTTAAGTAAACATCTCCGGGTTTTACATTATATCTTGCATCATTAAATATATAAAATGTCGTTTCATCACTCCACTGCTCCAATACAATAACAGTTGCCGGAATTGCATGTTTTTTTGTTAACTGTACCTGTTTTAGCACTTCCGCCTGGCTGTTCCAATTATTGCTTGACATCCATGGACCAAAAACCCAATTGGGAGGAAGCTCAGGTTTACCGGTTAAATCTGTATAACTATTGAGAATTTCTTTTGGTTTTCCAAAGAAGAAATATAAACTCATCTCGACATTTACATCTCCAAGGTCGGCTTCAATTTCCAGATGGTTACTATTGTCTGGAGCGAATCTGAATACAGAATACATTGCTGTATCCAGCAATAAACCATATCCGGCCGAGCTAATGAAGAAAGGTATCGGCAAATAAGTTTTTAGCCCTTGGTTCAGATACTGGTTATATACAAAATTGTCAACTTCCTTTCCCCTAAATTGTAGATGGGAGTATCTTTCACCCATTCCGTAAATTTTCTCGTTAGCCTTCAAAGGCAGCTTATATTTGACTTTATCAAACTTATCTTCTGAGATTCTGAGTATTTCAATAAAGAAGTCTCTGAAAATGTTGCGGGCAGTATTTATAGCTTCAGGTTCAAAGTCCCCGTCATTTCTTAACCATTCAAATAAGCTTGTTTCTAAAAAGTATTTCAAGTCAGTAGCCTCATAAACCCCGTTACCATCATTTCTTCGTATTTCTTTCATGTGCTTTATTCCGAAAGTGCATTTCAATGCTGACATACCAACTTTGTGAAGTATTATATATGGCGATTTCTTACAATTTGAAACTTGCTCAAAAACTATCTCTAACTGTCTGTCATTTTGAATTGTATGTACAGGCTTTCCGATTTGCTCCCATTTACCTACAAAAAAACTATAAGTTTGTGAAATAATCTGAGTTGTATCATTAATAACGGAAAAACAATATTCCACTTCATCCCAGGCTTTGAATTTACCTAAATCAGCTTCCCAGAAATTTTCACCTGATTCTGATGTTCTCATCTCCATCTTAACCGAAGGTATTTGTCTTTTATTTACGAAAAGGTCTATGTAAACCGAATGTGAAGAATCAAAAGGTCTAGTTATCATATTAATGACAACATTATCTCCCTCAAGCGGTTCAGATGGCTGTCTTTGTATTCTTTCGGAAAAATACGGATTATCATAACCTGTCGGTTCGTGAAATATTTTAATGTCACGGTTATTTCCCATATTTTCATTGATAATTAAATTATTACAAAACAATGTAATTTCCCTCCGCATTTTCAGTTTCATAGAATATCAGCATACTTTGCTTCGGGGAATACTAGATCCGAGACTATTAACTGTTGTTCTTTATAAATTATTACTTGTATTATTCCTATTCCTTGAATTATCTTACCCATAATTTGCTTCAGAACATGTATGAATAAATATTGAATAAAGAAATTCCGTTATATTTCTTTTACAGATTCTCTTTCCACTATTTCTATAGGAAGGATTATTTCATGTTTGCTCGTAAGTTTCTTATTTATACAGTTTAGAATTAACTTCACTGCTGTCTCACCTTTTTTGTAAATATTTTGTTTTACGGTGGTCAGGCCGGGATCAATAAATTTTGTTATGTATATATCATCAAAGCCAATAACAGATATATCGTCAGGTATTCTCACTTTTGCTGATTTTAAACGTTTCATTAACCCAATTGCAAGAATATCGGCTGTGGCAAAAACAGCTGTAATATCTTTGTTTTTCATTATTTTCTCTGCAACGCTTAAACCGTATTCGTAGTCCACAATACCCTCAAAGACATAATTCGGGTTGAATGGTACTTTAAATTCAGCAAGAGCGTCTTTGTATCCTAAATATCTTTTTTCACTCACACCTTCCTTTTTTATTTTACCGGTTACCAGTCCAATGTTTCTATGTCCTTTTTCAAGAAGATACTTTGTTGCAATATACCCTCCGTATCTGTCATTAATCTGTACACTATGAAAATAATGGTCATTACAATAACTGTCTACAAGTACTATTGGTATCTGTGATTTTTTAAGCTCATTATAAAATTCCTGGGGATACATTCCCAATATTATTATTCCATCAAGGTTTCTTTTCACTGATATATCCAAATAACTCTTGTCTATCTCAACTCCTGACATGATAATATGATATCCTTCTAATCTTGCTGTGTATTCAATGCCGCTTATAAATTCGCTGTAAAAAGGATTGTTAAGCATAATTTGTTTATTAACCTCTGTTTGTGGTATTACAACACCTAATAAATTTGATTTCTTGCTAGCAAGGCTCCTTGCCGACATATTAGGAATATAGTTTAGCTTTTTTATGGCAGCATTAACTCTTTCAATGGTCTCTTTGCTGAGATTTTCCTCTTTGTTATTTATTACATAAGATATTGTGGCGATAGATACATTTGCTTCCTTTGCAACATCTTTGATCGTGACTCTCTTTTTCATAAACTTTTCTCCTATTACAGTTTAAGCGTTTAAGTATTTTATTATATTATATTCTACACAAAAACAAAATTTCCTTCTTTTTTTAAATATTTTTTTAAAATAATTTTTTATTTTTATTATGAATACTTTTTATTGTTTTGTTACCTCTTATTAAAGTCAAGCATTCTCCGCAAACATTTAAATTAATCTTATCACAACAGCTTTTTTCATCAAGAACCAACTCAACAGCATTTTTTGAGATATTCACACATATAATACAATTTCTATAAAACATCTTAAAGCTCAACAAATTCCATAATTCCGGAAGTTTTGGATTAATACTGATTAAGCCGTTTTTAATTTCTACACCTCCAAATCCATTTATAACGGCTTGCCATGTTGCTCCCAGAGATGCAAAATGAATTCCTTCTTTCCCTGTATTTTTCATAATATCTTCAAGATCAAGCCTTGAACTTTTTATAAAATACTCATATGCTTTCTCTTTTAGACCTAACCTTGCGGCAAATAACGCATGAGTTCCAAAACTTAAAGAGGAATCGTGCAATGTAATAGGTTCATAAAAGTTCCATGCAGCTCTTTTTTCTTCATCAGTAAACATATCAGGCAAAAGTGTCATAAGAAGTATAACGTCAGCTTGTTTTAAAACTCTGTACCTTTGCAGTCTGTCAAAACTAACTTTCTTGTATAAAGGCTCATCATTATTTTTTAATTCTTCTATATTGATTGGTTCAAGCTTTAAAAAATTATCATCCTCTATATACAAAGCACGTTGTGCATCATAGTTGATAACAGCTTTATCAATAATGTCCTTCCATTTTTCTATTTCAGAATCGCAAAATGAAATTTTTTTACTCAATTTATCCCAATCATCAATATATTTGCTCTTTAATATATCTATAGCTTTCATCGCCAGTTTGAAATTATTTATAGCCATTATTGTTGTATAAGTATTGTTCACCGTCACTCCGCCATATTCATTTGGTCCTTTCACAAACAGCATATTATATACATCATCATCTTTGAAGTATGTAAACCTGCTTTTCCAGTAACGCGCTGTTTTAATAAGGATTTCCGCGCCATAATCCTTTAAAAAAGTTTCATCGCCAGAAACTTCATAGTATTGGTTTATAGCATATGCTACATCTGCTGTTATATGAACCTCACAACAGCCTGTATCCCAAGTCTCACACTGCTCTGTTCCATCAATGGAACACATCCATGCATATCTTGCTCCTTCTACATTTTGCATTCTCGCATTTTTTTCAGCACCCGCAAGAGTATTATACCTGTACATCAAAAGGTTTCTGGCAGCTTTGGGATTAGTATATATATAAAACGGCAGCATAAATATTTCCGTGTCCCAGAAATAGCAACCTTTGTATCTTCCATGCATTATCCCCCTTGCACCTATGCTGACATTAGGATCATTTTCAGAGTTTCCCTGAATTAAGTTAAAAATATTATACCTTAATGCTGTTTGAGATTTTTCATCACCTTCAACTACAATATCAGCAATATCCCATTTTTGAGCCCAAGCTTTTTTATTCAATTTAAGCATACCTTCAAATCCTAATTTATTAGCATAAGCTACTGAACATATAGTAGCATTCTGTACATCATCAACATCATCTCTCGATGTGTATACTGAAACCATTTTATCAATTACGTACTCATTACCCACCTGCATATTAAAGCAAATTCTTTTGGCAATATACTTATCTTCTGACATAAATTCTTCATTATAGATTATATTTTCTGTTTTCGTTCCGTTTCTGCTTACATTTACAGAAAAAGCTTCCGAAATTATATATTTTGTTTCTTTCGTCATTACCGTTATGTATGAAATTCCATCAGCATTTACACCTTTCTCAATCTCCTTGAAAAAAACCACCGGATTTATATCTTCCTTCATCTGGTCATCATTTATAGGATTATTTGCTATTTGGCCATCTATAGCTATTTGAGCCACTATTTCTCCTGTATAATTTATTGGTGTTATTTTAAATCTTTGGATAGCATTATGAATATTTGCAATGCTCAAAAACCTGATTTCCTCAATTTTTGTCCTAGATCCCGCGTAATCTTCCCATATAAAACTTGTGGTTAAAGTACCATCCTGCATATTCAATATTCGATTAAAATTATAAATATTTCCTTTGTTTGTATCCAAATCTATACCGTTAAACTGAAAACTTGCCTTCAAAAAGTTTGGTGTGTTTGCCATATCAGTAATTCCAGGTTTAATGTAATCAAAAATCCCTGCTATGTATGTGCATAGATCATAATTCTTTCTATTCTCTTCTTGCGCCATAAATCCTCTTACTCCCATATATCCGTTTCCCAATGAAAAAATGCTCTCGGAAAACATTAAAGATTCCGGGTCGTATCCTTGCTGCCTAATCATCCAGTCTCCGAATGTGATTTTACTCATTTCATCCACCTCGCTTGTTTTGATAGACTTTACACTATAAAAAAAGAGTGTTCCAATATCATACAATAAATATTAAATTATATATTACACTAACTTAAACGTTTAAACTATTTATTATATATTCGCACAAAATGCAAAAATTCCTGCTTAAGTTAAAATTTATTTTAAAGTTTCTTGTACATTAGGAAAAGAATAAAAAAGAAAGCGCTATAGTTGCTATTTCACCAAATATAGAACATATATAGAACATGCTTTTTATGTAACTTTTTAATTAGAGATTGAAAAAAACTGAAACTAATAAATAATAAATATTTCGGGTATAAAATAAATATTTTGGGTATAATATCCTCACTGGATACAAGAAGAGGATATTATAGCCTTAGGCGGAATTGTGCTCGTGCGAATTTTTCGCCTGTCGGCGAAACGCACATGCGCGATTATATCATGAATTTATTCAAAATTTTGATATAATAATTCTAACTGGACAAAAACAAAAAATCGCAAAGAGGAGTAGTGATTATGGCTGAAAACCAGATTAATAAAATTACAATTGTCGGTGCAGGATTTGTTGGTTCAACAACTGCATATACGTTAATGCTCAGCGGACTTATATCAGAACTCGTTTTGATAGATATAAACAAGAATAAGGCAGAAGGGGAAGTAATGGACTTAAACCACGGCATGCCGTTTGTAAGACCTGTTAAAATATATGCAGGCGATTACAGCGACTGTTCGGGATCAGACATTATTATACTAAGTGCAGGTGCTAATCAGAAACCCGGTGAAACCAGAATTGACCTCCTGCAAAGGAATGCCGATATTTTTAAAAGCATTATCGGAGAAATCACAAAATACAGTAATGACTCCATTCTTCTTGTCGTAACCAACCCTGTCGATATATTAACTTATGTAACCTGTAAGATATCAGGGTTTCCGCCTAACAGAGTCTTAGGCTCCGGGACTGTGCTTGATACGGCAAGATTCAGGTATCT